>JAJYZF010000037.1 GCA_021800165.1 Planctomycetota bacterium
GGTCTGCCGCGACAACCGGGCCGCGGAACTGATGCCTGGCCCATTGCTCTCGGCAGGGCAGGCGATTGAACGGGCGGCCGGAAAATCCCAGGCGTGCGAAGTCGAGACCGCCTGGAGCGACGCCGGCGTGATACCGGGCGATCCAGATTGGGCTGGTGGAAAAGTTTTTATCGACAGGCGCTGCGTGCCGGTACAGGCCGCTCCGCAAATCGTCTTTCAGGCGGTTTGTAAGCTCGGCGGGGGCCATGGCTATTATTCCGGCAACTGGCTCTGGCGCATCCGGGGCTGGCTGGACTGGTGTGGGGGAGGGCCGGGGCTGCGGCGGGCACGGCGTGATCCGTTGCATCTGGCGTATGGCGATGCCCTGGATTTCTGGCGGGTGACCGGCTTTGAGCCGCCACGGCGCTTAGAGCTTCGAGCCGAGATGAAATTGCCCGGAGAGGCGCTGCTCGAATTTCAAATCGAGCCGGCCCAGCCGTCCCCGGACGCGACATCCGCCTGGCCGCCCATCGCCTGCACGCTGGTGCAAACGGCCAGATTTCGCCCGCGCGGCCTGGCCGGCCTGATGTATTGGTATGCGGTGCGCCCCCTGCACGAATACGTATTTCGCGGCCTGCTGAACGGCATTCGGCGGGAGGCGGAACATGGGCAAAATTCCGTCCCGCCTGTCCCGCCATAAAAAGCCCCCCGAAAGGCCTGTAGGCGATCCGGGGGACAAGGGAGCATTAAGGAGTTTTACCGTAGCGGGCTTTATTCCCCGCGTTTAATGGCTCTTTTGTACAAAGACAAAACGTTCCACGCCGTTGGGACTCCGCAGCGAGAGGCGAATACCTTTGGTCAAATTGACCTGATGCAACGCCTTGACAAACTCCGCCGGCGAATTCACGCGGTGGCCTTGCACGCTCAAAATGACATCACCGGGACGAATGCCCACGCTGGCGGCGACCCCGTTGGGATTCACCGTTTTAATGAGTACGCCATGCGGCGCGGCCATGTGATAGCTGCGGGCCAAGTTATGCGTTACCGCGGTTACCGCGATGCCCAGACTGCCGGAATGGGCGGTTTGGCCGGGCATATTTCCGCCACCCATTTCCACCTGGGCGAGCGTGGCGGGCTGGGTGCCGACCGCGAAGGTAAGACTGAGTTTTTTGCCGTTGCGAAACAAACCCAACGTGACCTTTTTGCCGGGATGGGTCATGGCCACGTCATCACGCAGTTGGTTCATGGAGCGAATTTTTTTACCGTCAAAGGCAATAATGATGTCGCCGCGGCGTAAACCGGCCCGGGCTGCTGGTGTGGATGGATCCACCTGTTCCACCAGCACGCCGTGGTGCCCCTTGTAGCCGAAGGTCTCGGCCACTTTATGAATCTGCTCGTGGCGCACATCGGCGATGCTGACGCCCAGATAACCGCGCACCACTTTGCCGTGCTTGATGAGTTGCCCGGCGATGTATTTGACCTCGTTGGAGGGAATGGCAAAACCAATGCCGTTGAAGGAACCGGTATTGGTGGCGATGGCGCAATTGATGCCGATCACATGCCCCTTCATATTTACCAGCGGCCCACCGGAATTGCCGGGGTTGATGGCCGCATCGGTCTGAATGTAATCCTGATACGTCAGGCCCTGAAGTTGCGGATCGTGATCACCGATGATGTCGAGATTTTTGCGGCCCTTGGCGGAGATAATGCCCTGGGTCATGGTGTGTTTGAAACCAAAAGGCGAACCAAACGCCAGTACCCAGTCACCCACCTTCATATCGTGGGAGTTGCCAAACGACGCATACGTAAGATCGGGGGCATGGATTTTCACCACGGCCAGATCGGTCTTGGGATCCGTACCGACCACAGTGGCCTTGTAGACCCGGCCATTGGCCAGCGTCACCTTGATGGACTGAGCACCCGCCACCACATGGTTGTTGGTGACAATATATCCCTTGGGGCTGATGATCAGCCCGCTGCCGGTGCCGTAGATCTTTTCCGCGGGTGTGGATTGGCCCGGGTGCGGAATTAAGGGAAACGCGCCCGGCGGAAGCATTTTCTGCAGGCCCGGCGGCAGATTCAGCGGGCCAATGCCATTTTGCATAGGGCCTTGAATGGTTTTAATGATATTGATATTGACCACCGCATTTTTAATCGAATGATGCACGGCCTGAAATGCTTCCGACAGGCTTTCGGCGCTGCTGACTAAACTCGGATCGATGGGTGCGGTGGGATGGCCACCCATTGCGGCATTGGCAGTGGCCGTCCACAAACCCCACCCCTGGGGGCGAATGCCAGCCAAAATCGAGCCGACGGCCAAGGCCGCCGCAGCGCTAACCGCCAGAATCAAATGACTTTTTTTGGTTGGGTTGGGCATAACAATCTCCATTTTTAAGGGCCGATGGTGGTTTAAATACACCAAATTATAAGCCAGCCCGGCCGACCGGGCCGGGTTGGGCCACGGCACACGCCGTCGGGCTACCCTATCTAGTTGCCGTGCGCCCGAAAGTCTTTCACCCGGCCCGAACATGCGTACACGGCTGGCGGTTGCCGGTCTGGCATGGCCGGCGATTTTTACCCTTTCATCATATACCCATGCCGGGGCAGAGGGTATTGCCGGGTTTTCACCGCGGTCACATAACGTTCCACCGCCTGCGAGATCACGGAGGGCACATCGGCCATTTTATCGACAAAGCGCGGCGGGTTATCGGTAAAGCCCAATAAATCGTGGAGCACCACCACATGGCCATGGCAGGATGGCCCGGCTCCGCAGCCCAGCACCGGACAATCCGTGCCCGCCACCACCCGACTGCTGACTGCGTCCGGCACGGCCTCCAGCAGCAGTAAATCCGCACCAGCCCGCCACAACGCCGTGGCATCATCGACAATTTTGTCGGCATCTGAGGCGGACCGGCCCTGGGCTTTGTAACCTCCATGCTGCGCGGCCCGCTGCGGCAACAGCCCCAGATGGACACAGGTGGGAATTCCCGCCGCCCGCAAGGCGGCGATGATCGGCGCGTGGCGGCCATCACATTCAAGCTTCACCGCGTCCGCCTGGCCCAGGGTCAGCAGGCGCGCCGCATTGGCCACGGCGGTATCCGGCGTGGCATAGCTGGCAAAGGGCATATCCGCCAGCACCAGGGTATCGGGGGCGCCGCGCCGCACCGCGCGGGTGATGGTAAGCATAAAATCCATGGTGGCGTGAATGGTGGAATTTTCGCCTAAAACCGTCATCGCCGCCGAATCGCCGACCAGCAAGATATGGATGCCGGTCCCGGCTAAGACGCGGGCCATGGAATAATCGTAACAGGTAAGCATGGTGATCGGCTCGGACCGCTGGCGCATCTGGCGCAGGGTTTCCAAGGTGATACGCCGCGGCGATGGGGCCAGAGTCGGTTGAGCCGGGCCGGAATGGGGCTTTGGTGATGTCATTGAAACCTCGCTTTGTGCTGATGGCCGCCGATGCACCCTTGGGGTTCGCGTCAGACGTTTTCGTCGGAGGTGCCACCGAAGCGCCGTTCCCGGGAGGCATAACTGGCCAGAGCCTTATCAAATTCGGCCTCGGTAAATTCCGGCCATAAAACATCGGTCACGTAGAGCTCCGCATAGCTGATCTGCCATAAAAGGTAATTGCTCACCCGCATTTCGCCGGCGGTGCGAATGAGCAAATCCGGATCGGGCATGCCGGCGGTATACAGATGATCGGCCACCATGGCCTCATCAATTTGTTGCGGATCCACGAGACCGGCGTGGACCTTGGCGGCGATGGCGCGTACCGCGTCGACAATTTCCGTCCGCGAACCATAATTCACCGCCAGACACAGGGTCATGCCGGTATTTTTTTCCAGGGCGGCGATGGTGCGGTCAATTTCCCGGCAAACGGCCAGGGGCAGGCCGTCGCGGCGGCCGATTTGGGTGAAGCGGATATTATTTTCCATCATCACCGGGCGCTGGCTGACCAGATATTCCTGGTAAAGCTGCATCAATTGGTTGACCTCCGCGGCGGGGCGTTTCCAGTTTTCAATGGAAAAACTGTAGAGCGTTAATTGCTGCAAGTGTAGCCGGGCGGCATGTTCCACCGTGGTGCGGGCCGTTTTGGCCCCGGCCCGATGGCCCATGGGTCGCGGCAAACCGCGGCTGGTCGCCCAGCGCCCGTTACCATCCATGATAATGGCCACATGCCGGGGCATGGGCATGGCTCCGCCGGAAGCGGACGGGCCGGATATGGTTTTCACATCAATGGGCATGGTCATACCTGTGCATTGGTAGGGTCGGTGAAGCCAAGCGCTTGCAACCCGGAGGTTAAACCAGCAGGGTTTGTTGCCGGTCGGGGCCTACACTCACGAGCTTCAGCGGCACGCCTACATATTCTGATATACGTTCAAGATACCGGCGGGCGCTGGTCGGCAGGGCGGATAGCTCGCCCACGTGGTCCAGCGGCTCATGCCAGCCGGGCAATTCCTCATACACCGGCTCCACGTCGGCCAGCCCCTGGGCATCCGGGTCGAAGCCTGACAATATTTGGCCGCCGACTTTATAACCCACGCATAGGTTCAGACGTTCAAAGGTGGAAAGCACATCCAAAAGGGTGATGCACAGGCCGGTAGCGCCCGCCAGCCGGGCGGCATAGCGTACGGCCACCAGGTCGATCCAGCCGCAGCGGCGCGGTCGCCCCGTGGTGGTACCGAATTCATGGCCGCGTTGCCGAATTTTTTCGCCGGTGGCGTTGTCCTGTTCGGTGGGAAACGGGCCGGCTCCTACCCGTGAACTATACGCCTTCACCACTCCCAGCACGGATTTGACCGCCGATCCGGGTACGCCGGTTCCCGCGGACAAGCCGGTGCCGCAGTTGCTGCTGGTGACATAGGGAAAGGTGCCATGATCCAGGTCCAACAATACCGCATTCGCCCCTTCAAAAAGCAGGCGTTTTCCCGCCGCCAAAGCCTCGTGGAGCATGTGCACACTGTTGCATACGTAGGGCTTGAGTTGCTGGCCGCAGCTCCGGTACTGTTCAAAAATCGGTTCCCAGTCCAGCGGGGCTGCGGCATAGAGGCCCGCCAGCAGGCGGTTTTTTTCCGCGGTGATCCGCTGGAGTTTTTCGCGCAGGCGATCTTCCGCAATCAGATCGGCCATGCGGATGGCATTGCCGCGGCCGGCCTTGTCGGCGTAACATGGACCGATGCCGCGGGCCGTGGTGCCGATTTTCTTTCCGGCCAGTTGTTCTTCGGAAAGCTGATCCTGCAATTTGTGATAGGGCAGAACCACATGGGCGGCGGAAGAAATTCGGAAATTTGCCCCCAGTTCGATGCCGCCACTCATCAAATCATCCATTTCCCGCAGCAGTTGAATGGGGTCGATAACGACCCCGTTGGCCAACATGCAAACACATTCGGGACGCAAGACTCCGCTGGGAAGCAGATGAAAGGCATATTTTTTTTCGCCCACCTTGACCGAATGGCCGGCGTTGCTGCCGCCGTTCCAGCGAATGACATAATCAAAGCGTTGGGTGAGTAAATCAACAATTTTTCCTTTGCCTTCATCACCCCACTGCAACCCCACTACCGAGGTATTTCCCAATTCTCCCAAACGCGATAAATCCGGCTGCATAACTGGCCTTTTGTTGTTGAACCCGTTGAAACTCCACAAGAACTTCGAGGATACCGTTTTGCGGCCAGGCTTGCAACATTGGCGCGGGCAGGGCGAGCCGGCGCTGGGGGCTGGGGTGAGCGGGCAAGATTGTCAAGATCGACAAGATCAGCACGTTTTTTTTGGTAAGGAGTTAGGAGTTAGGAGTTAGGAGACAGGAGACGGGCGCGGGCTGCGGCCCGCGAGACGGGAGACGGCGGCTGTGGCCGCAGGAGTTAGGAGTTGGGAGCTAGGAGTTAAAGGCGGCTGCGGCCGCGGGGTGTTCACCGCAGGGGACGCAGAGGACCGCAGAGCGGGGGCGCGGGGACGGGCAAGATGGCCAAGGTGGCCAAGTTTTTGGGGCCGGCCATCTTGGACAGGTTGAAAAATGGGCAGTTTTGTTGGGGTTTTGGGGTAAGATGGCCAAGATGGCCAAAGTGGCCAAACATTTTTAATTTTCCGGGTTAGTGGTCGGTTTTGTGGTTGTTGTAGGCGCAGGATGGGCATGGGTCGAATTCCTTATTTTGGTGTGGTGCACGCCCGTGGCTTCGACGGGGCCGTTGCGGCGGGGTACGTATTTACTTGTCAGTGATCGCGAGCGGTTTGGGGCCTGCGGTCAGGCGGAACGAGGCTCGGCTGCGCTGGGCAGTAAGCTTTCCATCGGGAGTTCCGTTGATGGGTGATAGGCGGGGTATGGGGGAGGGTAATGGCGCGGGCTGCGGCGAGCCGGCGGGCCGTCGAGCTTGACAGATTCTCGGCGGCATCCTTATGCTCTTTATGCCGACGCTCTGTGCTTCTTTAAGATCAGGAGATGCCATGCAGTGCCCGATGTGTCACCAAAATCTTCAAGGCGTCGACTATCAGGGAGTCCACATTGAAACCTGTCCGGGCTGCGGCGGAGATTGGTTGGCAGCCGGGGAACTGGACAATATTGTCACCGCCCGCCAGACCCGCTTCACCGAAGAGGAATGTTTGGCGGTGGCCAAGGCCGCCACAATCACCGGCGTTATCCCCCCCGCATCCGACCGCCATCTCACCTGCCCACAGTGCGGCGGCACCACCGAGCCGATAAACTATGGCGATGATTCCGGGCTGATCATCGACAAATGCCCAAACTGTAAAGGCATCTGGGTACCACGCGGCGAACTCGATAAAATCGATGAACTGGTCCATGGCTGGGATGATGAGCTGCCTGCGGATCTGGCCAAATACGGCCCAAAATTGCGGCAGATCTTGGCCTAGGAAGATCAGGACGAAACCGTGTCTCTCTCTCATGTCCGTCTGATCAACAGCATCATCAACGGCATCTTGGATTTGCTCGGCGATTGAGGCCTGCACCGCACAGCAAGGCCACGCTTATCTATTTCGTTGACGGCCTGGCCGTGCTGCTGTGAACCACAAGACCGTCAAAATACGTACGCCGACAGCGGCAGTGCCGGCCCACATCTGACCCGCCACGGTTTCCGTGGCGGACCGGCCCGGCGGCGCAGGGGGCGAATTCACCAGGCCCATCCAGGGTTGCCGAGTTCGCCAGTGAAACGGAATCTGCCCAAGGGGTACCGGTGCAGAAAAAATCCAATCCCTATATTTTACCGCGCCTATAATATGGTAAGGAGTTTTTGCGTCGGGGTCTTGGAGCATAGCAGGGGTGAGGTATGTCTAAACATTCCAGGGTTTCGCTGCGATTGCCGCCTGCCTGGACCTCGGGATTGGGTTTTTCCGCATTGGTCATCGGCTTGGGAATCGGATCTGCCCGGGCCGTGGATATCAGCGGCGTATTGCCGGTCGCGGCCGACCAGCCGCAAACTATGGCGCTGCTGGAAAATGCCACCACCGGCGCTGTCATTTACGGCAGTGGGGCCTATGCCGGGACTTATGCCATTCAGGCCTATCTGGACACCGGTACCAGCAGTATTCTGCTGAGTCAGGAGACCGCCAGCGCCCTGGGTGTGGGTCTGGCCACCAGTGGTGGACAAAATGTGACGATCAACGACGTAGCGCTGGGCGGAACGGACACCTACTTTGTATCCAACCCGTACAATGTGCTTACCGCGCCGTACAGCGTTAACGTTGATACTACCGTCGGCAATCCACCGCCGCCCGTGGGGTCCTTCGGAATGCCCGTCAATTCCGCCGCCATGGAGGTAAGCCAGCAGCCGGCCAATGCCCTGACCGGTCCCATCGATATCATGGGCATGCCGCTGATGGAGGGAAATGTCACCGTCTTTTATCTGGCACCGGCCAATAATGTGACCAATCTGAACAATCTTCAGGAAACCCAAACCTGGATCTACAAGCCCGGTACATTTTATAACCCCTCCGCGCTGACGACCAATCCCGGCATTGTGCCCACGCAGTACCAGGTACAGATGAGCTTTGCCTCATTTTCTCAATATACCACAGTCACGCCCTCCACCGCCGCCGGCCCGATGCAGGATGCCAACCCTTTCATCGGACCCAATCCCATCACTGGTGCCGACCCCAATATCCCCCCAGTAACCCTTTCTTATACCCAAGCCACCCCTGGCGGCAGCCAGACCAACGTCGCCACGGGTAGTTTTCTCTTTGATACTGGGGCACAAGCGTCGTTTATCTCCCAGGCCGAGGCCGCCAAACTGGGCGTTTCCGTGCTCACCGATGCCAGCGGTAATCCATATCTGGTGGATGCCGCTACGGGCCAGATGCTGGCCAATCAATTTGTGCTGCCCCTTACCGGAGCCGGCGGGGCCAGCATTGAGGCCGCGGGTTTTTACCTCGACTCGCTGACCCTGCAAACCGTGCAGGGAATGAAGATAACCTTTGATGGTGCACCGGTGCTCGTAGAAAATCTCACCTTGGTCAATCCCAACACGGGGCAGGCCCTTACACTGGATGGCGACTTGGGTATGAATTTCTTCGAGCCGAGCATGACGGCCGACTTATCGCAGCTCAATGCGACACCCTTCACTTGGATGACCTTTGACCAGCCCAACGGCCTGCTTGGGCTTAGTCTGGTGCCCGAGCCATCTACCCTGGTTTTGCTGGCGGCAGCCACGGCCGCCCTTGCTCTGTCCAAGCGCCGCTATGGAATGCGGGCTTGAGTTCCACCAGCGTGGCAACCCAGCGGTTCCCTTTTTGTATCTGCACAACTCCCGCCCACGAACCGGTAAGCCGCCCGGCACAAATGCAGCGCCATCACGACCTTAGCAACTGGAGCAGCGAGATTCCGGTAATCGCCTCCAGACACAGTTGTATGCCCGTCACCAGCACAATTGAGAGCATGATGGTACGGAACCGGCGGTCATCCATCCGATGGGACATCCATTTGCCCACACCGGTACCCACCGGAACCAGCGGTAAAAAATAAAGCCCGATCAGCAGCGAATGCCAATCGATGAGTCCTGGAATCAGGGCATAGGGAATGAGTTTCACCGTATTGGTAGCCAGAAAATACAACACCGTGGTGCCGATGAACGCAGCCCGCGGCAACCCCTGACCCAGCAGATAAATGGCGGAAATAGGCCCGGCGGCGTTGGCCAGTGTGGAAGCGATTCCCACCGCCACACCCGCCAGAAGCCCATTTTTATAATCCGCCTTGAGATGCCAATGCGGTGCCCACCGCGCCCGCACCTGGTCGAGCAGCACGTACAAAACACTCATAATACCGGTAATCAGGTCCAATACGTGAATAGACCCGGACCGGCGGTTTGGGACTCGGGTAATGGCCACCGGTTTTCCCACCGACGCCTGGCCGGCCGAGCCACCAGCCACGGTGGCGGAGGTGCCCACCGGGTCGGCGGTGGAATGAGCATGGGTGGCCGGGCGCACCGCCGAGAGCAAAATCATCGATCCAATCAAAATGCCCAGCAGCGTGCCGGGAGCCAGCCGTCGCAGCACGCCCCCATCCCAGGTACCCCAGTGGTAATAGACGGAAAAAATATCACTGGCCACCAGAATGGGCAGTAAAATGGCGTTGCCATGCTGGGCCCCAAACGCCAGGGCAAACATCACCACTCCCACAATGCCCAGCCCACCGCCAAACCCGGATTTGGCGATGCCCACCACCAGCACGCCCACGGCCGCGAGCATCCATCCAAGCCAAGGCGAAATATGCGAACCAAATTGCAGCAGGGCGGCAGGCTCCACAAAGTTTCCCGACAACCAAGCTTAATTCTAACCGCAAACGCCATCCCTGACACAGGCCTGAACCGGCCCGCGAATATGCCCGCCGCACCCTTGGCCACGCCGGACGATGAACCTTGACAATGCCGTTGTTATGCGTAGTCTAATGCAACCTCGCTGCTTTCCGCGGTAGCTTAAGTGGTTGAGTCCCGATAGCCATCGGGATTAACCGATGAGCTAAAGGGCGAGCGAAGCGCGGCTGTGGCCGCGAAACGGGAGACGGGAGTAAACCGGCACGCTGCGCGGGTGAAGGGCTTTGGGACGCGGCTTGCCAAAATTTCTTTGCGCTGTGCGAAGAAATTGCCGGATTGTGGCATAATATGGAGCGGAACGTTTTCCGCGGTAGCTCAATGGTAGAGTCCCGATAGTCATCGGGATTAACCGATGGGCTGCGGGGCGAGGGAAGCGCGGCTGTGGCCGCGAGACGGGAGACGGGAGTAAACCGGCACGCTGCGCGGGTGAAGGGCTTTGGGGCGCGGCTTGCCAGAATTTCTTTGCACTGTGCGAAGAAATTGCCGGATTGTGGCATAATATGGAGCGGAACGTTTTCCGCGGTAGCTCAATGGTAGAGCAATCGGCTGTTAACCGATTTGTTGTAGGTTCGAGTCCTACCCGCGGAGTTTGGAGATCGTCATGGCCGGCTATGACGTTTATATTCTTGAGAACCCGGCGGGCCGTCTTTATGTTGGCTCCACATCTGATCTGCCAAGTTAGATTGGAGCACCACAACGAAACCCCGCTCGAAAAGCCGGGATGGACTCAAAAGAACGGCCCGTGGCCGCTGGTTTGGAGCGAGGGCCATCATTTAGACTGTGCCAGCGCCGTCCGGCGCGAACGCCAGATCAAAGCGAAAAAATCCGCCCGATGGATCAGGGAGCATCTGCTGCGCCGCCTAGACTTTTAGCACCCTCGCGTGATCGACGGTGGTGCCGGTCGTCGGAGGGAAAAAAGGTCGGTGGAAGCAGACTGTTACGCTGGTAAGACATGCTCCGGCTGTTGACTGGGTATGCTATAGGGTATAGCATATCGAGGAAGCGTTAATAATAGGAGGTATTCGATGGGTTAATTTGAGAATGCCCGAGGCAAGCGGGTCGGTGATGGGTGCTTTGGTGGCGACGCCGTCGCCATGTTGCGATACGCCAATGCCTATCTCGCGGGTGGGCATACAGCGGTCGCTCCTCTGGGTGCTGTTTTCCGCGATCTTCTCCCTGGCCGCGCCCGTGGGGCATTCTGGCAAAAAACGGCCTGCCAGGTCTCCACCCACCTGGGTGCAGTGCGGGTTGTCTCGCCCGGCGCTGTGTCCGCATGGACCGCAGCCGCTGGCGGCGCTCGATCGAACGAAGAACGGCATCACGGTGCGATCCAAGAGCGCGGTGATCGTCGCGGACACGCTGGAAGGCCGCGGAATCAATTATGGATACGAGAAGCCACTTTCTAAACCAGGTAAACTACGGAACTTCCGGCTGTCGGATTTCAGGGGCGGCTACCAGGGTGATGTCTATTACCGGGAACATATCGGGATGCTCGACGTGCCAGCCTATCGCGATGCGTCGGAAGAGAAACTGGCCTGGTACAAGACCACGGGCTTCTTTGACCAGTTGATTACCTCAGAAGATGCTCCGAACGGAGGCATCGACGCGGGTGCGATCCAGCGATTGGCCCGGACCCGAATCCTGGGCGAGTAGGGGTGTTATACTGTGAAATCGCTCTGTCCCAAGCGGTACAACAGGGCGCGACGGAGCCAATCATTATGGAACAGTCAGTACAGGATGCCTCGCTTCGCGTCATCGCCTCCCTTCATCGCGACGGGATCGGTTTGGAACTCAAACCCGTGGACCTGTGCTTTCTCGTCGCACTCCAGACTCGTGCGAGCCAGAGCAGTTTGACGTGCTTCGAGGAGGAACTGCTCCTCGACGTCTTTGAGCAGGTGTGCGATGCCGTCGATCCGGACGGCGAGAACCTGCGCAAGAGGGCGACGAACGCGATCCGGCGTCTCCGCGCGCAACGTCTTCTGTCACGTGTCGATGGTGCTGGAATCATAAGGGCCGGGGACTACTCCATGACCCGGTTGGCTTCCGGCATCGTCGAGTTCTTCATGGCTGATCAGGTTCTCACCTGCGAGAGCCTGTCCCTGCTAACAAAAGCACTTCTGGCGAGCCTATTCCAGATCAGGACGGAGGCCAAGAAGGCCCAAACGCCAGATGAATGGAGGCAGCACGTTGTGGGGCCGCTTCGAGTCACGGTGGGCGATCTCGTTGCCGGCATCGAACGTCGGCAACGTGGTCTGGATGCCCAACAGGAGCAAGTCCGCAAGCAGATCGGCGAGTTGCTGGAGGCGGACTGGTTTGCCGCCGTTGATCAGTGTCAGCAACTGTTGGACGACACCACGACGACTCTGTCAGAACTCAACTCCGTTCTTCTTCACGACACCCACCAGATTTTGACCGTGCTCAGTGACATTGAACAAGTAGCTGCCCAGGCCGGCATGTCTGACGCCGAGGAAGCCACTCAACGGGTCTCCGAACAAGTAGACCGCGTGACGGCGTGGGGCCACACGCGCCAGTTGGCGTGGTCAAGTTACTACCAGTATGTCCATCGGTTTCTCCGGGACGTCGTGCGCCTGGACCCATCAAGGGCCTTAAGCGAACGCCTTCGCAATCAACTGGCGGACTGGACAAGGCAGCCGTTCTTCTGGGTTGTCGCGCAAGCCTCAAGAATCCGCGTGCTGCGGGAGAACGCAGTTCGGGAGCAACGGCCCCCGGTTATCCGCCCCCCGCAGGACCGTGAAGTGCCGCTCGAATATGTCCCCTCCGATAGGGAAGCCACCGTACTGGAGGATCTCGTACGAGCAGTTCTAGCTGATGGTAAGGCGACGTTGTCGGAAGTGCTGGACGTGGTTTTGCCTGAAGTCGAGTCCGCCAAGCGCTTCGCCGTAGTGGGTCGAATCGCCGCTCAGATTGTCGCCGAGGGTGCCCCTCATTCGGCCCGAGAACGCCCTTGGGTGCAAGTTCCCGGCGAAATCGAGGTCGAGGAATGGGTGTTGGCGGGAGGACAAATGCATGCATGAATCGGCCTTTCACCAACTCGAAGAAGTCATTCAGGATTCTCTTTTTCCAGTGATCGACTTGGCCTTACGGGCCGGTCGGCACGTCGACCGTGACGACGGCGAGCGTTATGCGTTCGTATTGGACGCTCAGAGCCTTCTGGAGTCGTTCTATCGTCGTTACGGCTGCGAGTTGATCCACGCCAGCGACGGATTCTTCTATCTATTGCCCGTTGGCGACCAGATGGGGCGCAGGCATCTGACAGCGGGCGAGATGCTCGTGGGACAGACATTGGCGCTGCTGTACTTAGAACCAACGACGGTGCAGGCCGGGGGCGTGACCCAGCAATCGGTTGTGGTGGCGAGGCTCGCGAGCCTCGTGGGAGAGCGAGAACTGATCAAGGCACTCAACCCACGACGGCGGAGGTATGACGAGCGAGTAGCTCAAGAAACCGTTCGCACTGAGATTGCCAAGGCCCTGCGGGGTCTGGAATCCCTGGGCTTTGTCGATCTCGAAGAGGGGGAACAATTGCGGTTGCGGCTAGGATTGCTGCGCTTCGCCGAGGCGGTTCGCGGGTTAAATGAACCGGCTGACGCCCTCTCGGGCCTGATTGCCGAGGGCAAAGCCGTGGCCCAAACCCCCGGTGATGAAGATGAAGAACCTGAGGAGGCCGGGATATGACGCGTACCCGAGCCACAGCCCTGGTCTTGGTTAACTGGAAGGGCGTCTTCTACGAGCGATACCAGCTTGACAAGCACGTGACGGCCCTGGAAGGCTCCAATGGCGCTGGGAAAACAACGGTTCTGATCGGCTGTTATGTTGTCCTCCTGCCCGATATGACACGACTGCGTTTTGCCAACGTGGGTGAATCGGGCAGCACGGGCGGGGACAAAGGGCTCTGGGGTCGCCTCGGTGAACAGGGCAGGCCTTCTTACGCGGCCTTGGAATTACGACTTCCCGAAGGCAATCGGATCGTGGCCGGCGTGCAATTACATCGCCGGGGTGAGCCCACCGTTGAGCTCAACCCTTTTGTAATTACGGGGATCAACGACACGACGAAACTTCAGGATGTTCTGTTGATCCGCGGGGAAATGGATGCAGTGCCGGAGATGAATGAGCTCCGGGAATCGGCGGCGCGATGTGGCGCGCATTTGGAGGCCTTCGGTGCAACCAAGGAATACTTCGCACGGCTTTTCGATCTGGGCGTCACGCCATTACGGCTTGCCAGCGACGAAGACCGAACTAAGTTCAACGAGATGCTGCGGACCAGCATGACTGGCGGAATCTCGCGTGCCCTTACCGCTGAATTGCGGGACTTTTTGCTCAAGGAGGAGAGCGGCTTGGCGGACACGCTCAGGCGCATGAGGGCGAACTTGGATGCGTGCCGTCGCACCCGCATTGAAGTGGAGGATTCCCGGCGGCTTGAGCAGGAGATTTCGGGCATCTACGAGGCCGGGCAGGAGATGTTTGCCGCCATCGTCCACGCCATCCGGGAGCGCGCCGATGAACTTGGGAACAAGCTAAAAGAGGCTGAGCGCCTCCTGCAAGAAGTCGAGGGCGAGCAGAAGAAGTTGAACCACGAAATCACCGAGGGCAAGGCCAGGCAGGGAGAACTTCAGGCGCGGCTGGTTGAGGCCAAACGGCAAGCCGAGGCGGCCCACACTGCCGTTGATCGCGTCCGCCAAGCCAAGGAACTTCTCTCGCGGATTTGCGCGCACACGGGCCAGCGCGATAACGCAAGAAGGACTCAAGAAAGCCTCATGGCAAAACGTGACAAGGCCGACGAGGATCGATCCCGCGCCAACCGCGTTCGTGATTTAGCTCAGGATGCATACACCAAGGCTGCACACGGGATGGCAAACACCCAAAGCGGCCTGGAAGAACTGTCGCGGCGAGCGGCAGCGCACCGGACGGTGGTGGGACGCCTCGCAGAAGCTCGCCGTCTGATGCCCGAGCAGACGATTGACCCGGCAAACATCGGGATAGCGCTGGACGCAACGCGGGCGGCACACGAATCCGTCCAAGCCGAGTGGCTGGAGAGCGACAGGACACTCTCGAGCGCTGAACGTCACCGACAAGAATTCGGGCAGGTCATTGCAGCCTTGGAGAGCATCGTCAACGAGGACGTTGAACCCGTCGCGGCCTTTGCCTGCGCCCGTGAGGCCCTCCAGAGTCTCCGCGACCTAGATGCCTGCGCGAAGCAGCGGGCCATTTTGACAACAGAAGTTCCGGTGGCTCGCCAGTCAGTCCAGCGGCAACAGAAGGCCCAGTATCTCGCTCGGACACTTGGCAGGCCCGCCAACGCTATCGCATCATCGCAAGACGCAAATAATGCCTTGACCGAGACCGACAATGCCCTGGCAGCCGCAACTGAAAGGCATAGGCAGGTGGAGCAACGCCTGTCGGCAGGCGAGCACACGCTCGGGAGATGCCATGAACAGATTCGAGACCTTGAGCTGAGGCTTGCGGCCTGGCGACAAGCGAACAACCTCGCCCTTCCTTTGGAGCAGCGCTGGGGAATTATCTTGCGCACGCGCGAAGCAATTATTACCTTCCGTGCGGAGATCAATGGCAAACTTGGTGAACGGCGAGCAGAACTCGCTGTGGTTGAGGCGAGAGAGAAAGACCTCCATGCGCAAATCACGCAACTCGAACAGTCGGGCGGGGCATTCTCGTCGGAACTTCTCAAGGCCTGCGACACGGTTGAGGGCGAGTTGCTGGCCGGACGATTCGAGGAATTGAGCGAAAGTGACGCGGCTCTGTATGAGGCGTTGCTTGGTCCCCTGGCCCAAGCGATAGCTGTGGAAGATGTCCAATCTGCTGCGGCGGCATTGGCCAAGTCCGATGATCGGCCCGATTCTGTGTGGCTCGTTGGGGCCGAGAGCCCGTTGCCCTTGGATGAACATAATCGGCCCCCCGGAGACTTGTTGGGGCGCGATGTATTGGTTCCCGGAGTGACCGGCGCGAGGCTGACGCGCTTGCCCAACCAGCCGACCTTGGGGCGACGTGCTCGTGTGCGCAAGATCACTGAGCTCCGTCGCCAGGAGGCGGAGGCCAAACACCAGATTGAATCGCTGCATACCGTTCTCCGAGACACGCAGGTTGTTCTCACAACAGCCGATCATCTGCTTGCCGAGGTGGACTTGCTCCAAACTGGCGATCCCTCAGTAAAATTGCAGCAAGCCAATGATCAACTCCGGCAGGCTCAAGAGGCCCAGTCCCGACATCGGGCGGACATGGACGCGGCACAGGGCGAGATCAGCACGCTAAGTCCCCGCCAAAAGTCTTTGCGCGACCTCATCCAGATCGCGTGGTCTCTCGATGAACCGGATCAGGCAGCCAAGCTGGATCAGATGCTACAGTCGCTCGCGGCGGCCAAGGCGGCTGCCGTGGAGACTCAGCGTGTGGCGCAAGATCGCGCGTTGGTGGAGCAGCGGATTGATGTACTGCGAACGCCGCCGTTGTCTGATGCCCAGGTGGATGCGTTACGCAAACACCACCAGGAGATGGAACGACGGCTGGATGCTTTGCAGCTTGCCATCCAGGCAACCCAGTACGTTCAGGAGCATCTTTCCGCTCTCGACTGGATCGACGCGCAGGAGGCGTTGGACAAGCAGACCGCCCTCGTGCCAGCCCTGGAGGCGCAGCTCAACCAAGCCAGGACCGCCTTGGATTCGGCCCTACAGGCGCTGAAGGCTGCAGAATCGCAGTGGGCCGTTGCGGTGAGAGCGTTCAATGAAGCGGATGCTGATCTTCTTCTCAAGGAGAAAACGCTCCTTCAGGACCAAGACCAGTGGAAACAGTTGGGTGTCGGTGATGCCAGCGACGAAGCCGTGCGAGCAGCCGAGGCCGAGTTGCGGACGGCTGACGCAGAGGAAAAGAAGCTCGCGGAACAGGAACGGCAGAAGGCCGAGGAACTCGCGACACTCGGCGAGCGAGCCCGGCAGATTGCTAGGAACCTAACGGAGAGGGTTGCGGCGCGCGATGAGGCGAGTGGTTTGTGGAAACCAGCGCAGGAGCGTTGGGATCAACTAGAGAAATCAGCCCAGGAACATAATGTATTGGCGAGCACGCTCACACCCCGATGCGTGGAGGCCATGACGGGGAAGGGTAGCCCAAACCTGCGGATCAAGGGGCACGAGGCCGCCACAGCCCTGAAGGAGCGCCTACAGCACGCACGGGACAGCCAACAGGTGCTCGAATCCATCAACAAGTTGCTTGGACCGCAGGACCGTTCTGGCGAAGTGTATCTGAGCGCGTGGCTGCAGGTGCGCGATTGGCTCCGCCGGCGCATTCCGGCCCAGATCGCGGAAGTCGACGAACCACTGGAAGCCCTCGGCCGTCTCCGCGACAACCTTAAGGGCCTGGAAACCCGACTGGAGAAGCAGGAGTGTGATCTACGCGGTGAGTCGGAAGACGTCGCCAAGAACATCGAGATTAATATCCATCGCGCGCAGCGACAAGTGAGTCGGCTCAGCGATGACCTGAAGCTTGTTCGGTTCGGCAGCATCCACGGAATTCGGCTTCGGCTTGAGCGGGTGCCCCACATGGACAACGTGCTCCAGGCACTACGAGACCGCGAGGCGCAAAGCTTGCTCTTTAGTCCGGACATCACTATCGAAGAAGCCCTCGACCAGCTCTTCCAACGTCATGCCGGCCGCACGACCGGTCAGCGTCTCTTAGATTACCGGGAGTATGTGGCTCCGAAAGTTATGGTACTTCGGCAAGCTGCAACCGAATGGGAGGAGGCCAACCCGATGCGAATGTCCACCGGCGAAGCCATCGGCGTGGGTGCCGCCCTCATGATGGTGGTTCTGACAGCTTGGGAGCGGGATGCCAATCTTCTTCGGCCACGCCGTTCGCAGGGGACGCTGCGGTTGCTGTTCCTCGACGAAGCCAACCGGCTCTCACAGGACAACCTGGGAGTCTTGTTCGATCTGTGCCGGAACCTTGACCTGCAGCTTATGATCGCTGCGCCCGAGGTCGCCAAGTCTGAAGGCAACACCACCTACCGGCTGGTGCGGCGGGTCAATGACGCCGGCCATGAAGAAGTGATCGTGACGGGTCGCCGAGTCAACCCGGAGGAGCGCAGCGTCGATGTGGGATCGTCCTGAACATCGTCTGGCCCTGATGGAACTGGTCGTATCGGGTCATCTGCGCTGCCGCAAGGGGCAGCAGTTGGTCTGGAAACACCTGGTAGAGTTGCCGTGGACGCAACGAACCGGGCGACGTGACGAGCTGGCCGTCGTGGAATCCCGGCGGCAAGAACTTGAACGGCTCCTTACTCAGGTCTGGCCCGAATGGCCGGCAGTAAGAGCCGAAATGACCGGCGCTGGTCTCCCGATCACCATGAAGGGATGGCGGCAACTGCGGGACATTGAGAGGGCTCGCGCGGCCAGGGGTCTTCCCCCACGTCTCAATCGTCGCACCGCCGCGGCCTTGGTGGGACCACACTCAAAAGCCAGCCTCTCGACCCCGCGTCTAGAAGCGCTCGCGGATTTGGACATGATGCATGACGGCACACTTCGCCTCCGAACGCCCCGGGGATTACGGATACGCCGTGGGGAGCACGAGCTAGATTGCGCGATGGTCGCGGGAGTTCTCGGCGAAGTTGTACTGACGGAGCGAGCTCTGGCGGATGGCGCAATCTTAACAGGTCAACCTCCGCAAGCCCTTCTGCTGGTTGAGAATCTTGGCGCTTTCTTGGATATCCCTGCCCCACCCGGATGGCTGCTGGCTCATGCGCCCGGCTGGGATACACGGACGGTGAGACTCTTGCTGCGGCAACTCCGAGACGTACCGGTGGCTCATTTTGGCGATCTGGACCCGAGCGGGGTGCGGATCATGCGGCATCTGCGTGACGTTCGGCCGGACCTACGCTGGGTGGTCCCAGAGTTCTGGAGCGAGTATTTGCCCAAAGCCGGCCTGCCGGCATTGTGGCCGAGCGACTTTGACCTAGGCGACGTTCCCGCGTTGGTAAAGCGACTGGCCGCTTCCGACCTGTGGCTGGAACAGGAGGTAATCGTGTTGGACCCGAGGCTGCCCCGGGCCTTAGCTCTCTGTATCGCGCCGACGGCTTGAAAAAGATCGCTTCGGGACGGCGAGGGCAATACAAACCGCATGCGTTTTAAGAGGGTTGCGTTCGGGGGCCCAAACTCAACCGTCTTCATAAGCTCACGCGCCGATGAAATTGCCTTTTGGGAGGTGAAAACGCCGATTGCCAAAGAACTGCGGCCATAGAGTTAGCATAATGCCAATGCCCGCGCCGCGGTGGCGTATCACTATTCGTTGTTCCACAAAAACTCATCTTGCGGAATTTGCCCGCTTGAGGACTAAATCTGGACGCGGATCTCGGCCTCGGTCCGAACACGAATGGGCGCGAGCGCGGGGAACTTCGTTCGGATGTCGGTGTAGAGGTCGCCGTGGTAGTTCCTCACGCTGACAGTCACGACGACCGCGTAGTCAAACCGGTCCGGAACGATATTACGGCCGATGCACTGGAGCGTGAGAAACGGTTTCCAAAGTCCAGAAGCCATCTTGCCAATCTCGCGGCGTACCACCGGCTCCCATTTGCAGTCGATGGCTCGGCGGTCGACCTCGTTCTTGTACTTGTTTCCGCTGTCGGAATCCGGCAACGCGGACTTCTTCCAGCCTTGTGCAATCAGCCTGGTCGCCTCAACCTGGTCACTTTCGATGTCGAGCGTCTTTTTCTGTTTTTTGTTGGTCTGATTGGTGAACACGTACCGGCGCTCGTTTGGGTAGAAGGTGTCCTCCAAGCAGCCGGAGGTGTAGTCGGACGGATGGCGTGGGTCCACAGGAGGGAGTCCGGCTACCGTCCATTGTACTTGGACCCTCCCTACAGATGGTTGAAGGTCGGGCCACGGTATCGGTAAGCGAACACAGCTATTCGGGACAATTTCGCCTTGGAATACCACCGTGACGGATTTTGCGTCGCACGTAAGCATATCAATTACATCTATAGGCACGCACCCATGTCCGAGCGTATTATCGGGTGCGCCAGCCGGGTGACGGGCACCGTGAACTAGGAGTGCCCGCGCCAGCAAGGGGGAACTGCGATCAAATGCCTCTGCCGCCTGTGCGCAAACCCGAGAGACAATTGGCGATGCGAAGCTCGTGCCCCAGACTAGGAGCTTACTCCCATGCCGGCACGACAACACGTGGAACGGGGCGTTAGAGCAGCCCCCAAACGCGGCAATGTCCGGCTTAATCTTCCCACACTCCCGTCCCGGTCCCTTGCACGAATAACTTGCTCGGACCTCAATCCCGCTCGCCAGGGTGAACGCCCCCACCCCGAGACTGTGGACTGCATCGGAAGGCGACTGTATTCGGTCGTATCCAGCGACGTCACCATCGTTCCCCACCGCAACGACGAAAGCCACTTTGTGCGCTACGGCAAGCGCGTCGATCACATAGGTGAAACGGGAAATAGTGTCACCCGAGATGGGCCCCTTGGGGCCGAAACTTATGTTGAAGACTTTGATGTCCTTCCGCGCTGGGACAGCCTGCTCGATCACGTCAATTGACTCGTACAGGTCCAAGTCGTGTGGTCGGGAGGGAGGAAGCGCACGAAAACTTACCACCGAGATGAGCGGAGCGGGCAATCGAGCATCAGTTGGAAACGGATTGAGTTCACCGTAGAGCAGCGCTCCTGCGACTGCCGTTCCATGTGCGATCCCATCTGCGGTTGTCGATGTAGTGATAGACAGTGCCGCATCTTCTTCAACATGACCCTTCAAATGGGGCACCGACAGGTCAACACCCCCGTCAAACATACCAACCTTGATGGTTGATCTTGTCGATGAGGCCGGCGGCTTGGGAGCCGGAGCCGTTTGGAGCGAGCGGATATTCGGGAGACCATTGAAGACCATCGGGTGAACCGACCTTAGCGGATTGACATCCTTAATCGCGGCCAAAGCACGTGCGGTTAATGCGCACGAAACAAAGGTCGGTCCGGTGGGGTAACCTCGGACCTGCCGCCCATCTTTGCTCACGCCGGCTTCGTCAAACAGCGCGTCCATAAAACTCAACTGCGTTTGGGCATCGACACGACTTGGATGAAACACCAATTCGACACGGCCGCTCTTCCACACCGCGTCGAATCCGACAACTCGCTCCTCCGGCGACAATAAGTCGAACCGCTCGACACGCCTTATTTCTTCCTGAACACCTTTGGGAATACGCGTCTCCGGGCGATTAAGTCGTTGAAGAAAGGTCTTGAACCCTTCGACCGAACTTTGAACGAATACGAGCCTGCAGTCGACTTGGTCTGAATTGGCGTTTCTCAACTTTTGGATGCGGGAGGTCTGAGCTACCTTGGCTAGTGCCTGCCGGTAGCTTCTTGAACCAATCTTGCGTAGCTGCGGCGTGTCATCGAACAAGACTTGCGGATCATAAGATTTGGCAGTCGCATCCGGGTGCATGCGGAGACAAAATACCGCTTCACCTGGTATCTGCTTCTTAACCGGAGCGGCGCTGTATGCATCCAGCGCTGCACGAATGCCCGCACAGAGGTTATCGCGAGCGTCGGAGAAGCTACGTGGTGGCTCCGGCGACCGCCCCCATCTGGGCTTCGTAATTCCTTGGATGTACCGCTCACCGTTACCGAGAATTAGACGGCGCTGAACCTCAGGCATACGAAATCTCCTTCTTCAGATGATGTTGCACCGTTGACGCGCTCTTGCCGACTAATCGTGCAATGTCCCGAACGGTGAGCTGGTGGTGTGCCACCTCGCGCAGCGAGCGTATCAGCGTTCCGCCCACATCCTTCCCGCCACCGCTCTTCACGACCTCGGCAATGAGCGTTTCTGGAAGCGCAACGGCACACGAAATGTGCCGGCGAACTGCAGCTTGAGTGATTCGGTCAATATCTGACCCCGAAGATCCCTCCAGTACATTGCAGCAAGCGTCGATGATTCCTTCATGCAACTCCTGTTCAAAGTGACCGAGAACTCGCTTCATGATCACCTTGCGCTGGGCATCATCCGGCAGGCGCAGGTGTAACGTAACATGGAAACGACGATAGATGGCTGGATCAAGCAGATCCGGGTGATTCGTAGCAGCAACAATCAGTGACTCGTACGGCCAGTCCTCCAACTCCTTTAACAAAACATTCACTATTCGCTTTAGCTCACCTAGATCGACGGCGTCATCACGTCGCTTTGCGATAGCGTCGAACTCGTCCAGCAGCAATAGACACGGGTGAGACCTCGCGTAATCGAGTGTGCGACGCAGATTCAGCCCCGTCTTCCCAAGCAAACTGGATATCGATGTGGCAAGATCCTGAACCACAAGCGGCACGTTCAACTGACTGGACAGCCAGCGTGCCAGCATGGTTTTCCCAGTACCAGGAGCACCAACGAGCAGGAGCGTACTGGGGGGCGCAAAGCCTTCCTTTAGCAATCGCCCCGCCTCTTGCCGCTCGGTAACAAATTGGTCGGCAGCACTTTGGATATCTGCGGGAAGCACTGGGGGCATCGCCGCCCCCATGGTCGGAAGGCGCACAAGAGACATCCCTTCCTCGCCTTCCGTCGGTGGCGGCGCGGCATCCTTCCAGCGGAGGGATCCAGTCTCGTCAATGTGCTGACTCAGCAACTGCCCGAGGGATTCCGCAACCGTGGGATGGGTCTTACGGAGCGAGCGGATGGCGGACAGAAGAACCAATTGGAGGCGAGGTCTGTCGCCTGCCAATCCAGCCTCGGACGCCTGTTTCAGCCACGTTGCCAGGTCGTTTGTTCGATGCACAGTGCGTACTCCAGTTCTTCATACAGATATTGTATCACACAAACCAAGGAAACACAATAATTATGTTCGATTGCCAACCATATTATATGATCGTCGAACAGATAGCCGTTCCTCCAAGAATTCTTCTCCATTCTACCAACTCCGTCCGGCCTCGTTGGCCGGCGTTGTGTAAGCACGTTGCGCGAACAGTAACAGATGCTCGTTACCACGATGTGTCCCAATAAAGCCGAGCAGGTTGTCTTGTGCCCGTGTTCCTCTCAGAGGTTCTGTTTCCGGTTCTGTGTTTGTGAATGTGGCATCAGGGATGTGGGAAAACCTGTTGCATCACCCGGATAACCTGATCCCTACTTTTCAGAAGTTGCCGGGACTTCTCCATGGTGAAGGACCGAGTTCCCAAAGCGTCGGGCATCACAACCGCACCATACTTTTGTTTGGGCGCGGCACTTAACCTCCTGTTTTGGGTTGGTATCCATAATCCTGGCGCAATTATAGCTCACGTCGCGATTGCCTTCACTCCTCCGCCACGTTTTTTCTCCCTACCCGCGAAAACGGACGTGCCACCCGTATTCAGTTGTCAGTTAGCACGCCGGTCGCCAAGCGAAGGTCATGTTTTGATATTTCCCGCGAATCTTCAAACTCGTGAGACTTTGAGACTGGCGTGATTAACTCCTTAATTCATCGCCGCTTAGGATCGCCAATACGGTCGCAAATGCCGTGAGACTGCATTACGCCACTGTGCATTTGTCCGTCACGGGCTCCTCCATGGAGCAACCGTTCAATCATTAGAAGATGTTTGCGAAACCGGCAACGATGCTTAGAATCACCACGCAAGGTAAGCGAAACGCGATATGGCTTATATGCGTATATTCCGCCGCGTGAGAATTGCACCCGGCCTGACGTTGAACCTGACCAAGCACGGGCCATCAATCAGCGCCGGTGTCCGCGGAGCGCACGTCACTATCGGACGGGCCGGGATACGCCGTACTGTGGGCATCCCCGGCACGGGTGTTTTCTACACTTCGCACACCGGGTACCATTCCGGCATCCACTCAGCACCGCACTTCGCCACCGGCGAAACTGCGCCGTCGGCGCGCAGATCAAACAGGAGCCTTCTGGTGATGCTGGTTATGTGCACCATGTTAGGCCTGCTGGGCGCGCATCAGTTTTACGCCGGTCATATTTTTCGCGGCCTGCTCATGCTGGTGCTTACCGTCATGGGCTGGGGGTTGATTATCACGGTGCCATGGACAATATTGGATTGGGTATTGATCGTGACCGGGCAATTTCACGATAGGCTTGATAACAGGGTTGCATGGTGAGGATGACTGGCTGGGTTATCCCTGAAATCTCACCTACTTGAGGCTGCCTCGATATCCGAAACGCCTCGAAGGCGGTGGCTTTGTGCATGGGCGTGGTCGTCTGATAATTCGAAATTTTGTCTGCCCTCCGGAAGTCCACTGCGCCACGGCCAAATAATGGCCGGGCTGGATGGTGGCGCAATCCCGATTCCTCAGGAGGTAAAAGGCGGCGGATGTTTTCATCAGGCCGGCGCGGGGCTACGCGCTGGAGCTTGCAGGACGGCTTAGTCCCAAGCGCCTGAACGCTTCGCGCGGCGTGGCGTAGTCGCCGGTGCCGGGGAGGGCAAGAGCCGAGAACAGTGTTTCGTTGAGCTTGAAGCCCACGGCAAACGGTGACCATTCTCCCGTTTGAAGGTAGAACTTCGCGGTTGCCTCGAGTTCATTCATCGAGCCAGTGACTGATTTGTTCAGAGGTTTGCGGAAACGCACCAATGCCGTGGCAGGTGCCAGGAAGTTCATGTAGATCGGGCCCAAGCCATCCTCTGACATAAATTCGCGGATGTTGTCCAGAGCACGGCGGATGAACAGGCCATCATGTGTGATACCACGGCCAAACATGACGACCGAATAGAGCGAGCGGGTGTGGCTGAGCAGAATGTACCGTGATCGATCGGCGGTGAAGCTGCGGGCAGACCAGTCGGCGTAGATGTTCCCATCCAGAGGCGCGGCCGATAAGGGGCCGTGCTTGAGTTGCGTTTTTAGACGATGTGAAAGCCGAAATATCATCTGCGATTAATCTACCCGCAACACTGTTTGCTGACCTGGCCACGCCGGTTCGATCTAAGTGGCGTGAGTTTGGGGACAATTTTTACCTTGCACCAACCACCCGTTATTTTAACCCTAACCCCGGTAATTAACAGGTAGAGGCGTCGGGATCGTGCCGGCCGCCGGTATCAAGTTGGCAGGCAACACACCGGTCGCCAAGTGAGGGGCGTTGCGGGCATGCTCGCGTGTCTGCATCGCCAGCGAAGGCTACTCGCACGCTGTACAACCACATCGCCCATGTACACAAATTCTGCGTAGGACTTGCCACCATCTATACATCATTGGTGCTGCTCCAGATTCCTTTTCATTAGCTCCGACAGCCCCGATGCATCTTGGGGTTCCTTTTGGTCGTTTGGCATGGTTATTCCTTTGCATTACCTGGTACGCCCGCAGCAGTTCCCGAAGCGTCGAACGCGGCACATCGCAGTTCTCGGCCTAGATTCTATCTGTCAGGATTGCGGTGTCGCGCCAGTGCACGACGTTACCGCCATCGACTTTCAGCTTTACATGGGGGCACCCGGCGATACCGACAAGAGCGGCCCCATTTTCTGTGCGCTTTACGGAATCGTCCTTGAGGTAGCTCGGATCGTAGCGGAACTGCACGAACTGTCCTACGCCAAGCTGGATCGGCATGTAATCCCGGCACCAGATATCCTTGGCATCGGCAATGATATGCAACTTCGTTCCGAAAATGCACTTCAAAGCCGAGTCAATTTCCGGGTGCCTCTCCTTGAGCAGGCTGGAAATGTATACAATATCCGTCTCGCAGTCCGGAATCATAGGCATATCGCCCCTTATTACCACGGTGGCTACTAGGCCATTTACTTCGGCGAAGTGGTTATTGCCGAAGGCATTGCGACTTACCGGCCTAATTAAGAAAACCTTTACTCCTGGCAATTTTACCTACAATATTTCCTAAAGTTTCCGATTCCACCTCATTTAGCCAACATAGCGGAGCACCATCCATGTTCGGTTTCCAACAGAAAACAATAACAGGTCGCCCAGACACGGGTAATTTGGCCTGTGCGGAGATCAGAAACGGCCGGGGGATTTTGGTCTTGCCGCCCTTTTTATCGAACGGGGTCTCATGTTCCTGCCATGTTTGTATAATCCCCAACCGCTGAATCGAACACCGAACCGAACCGCAACCGAAAATCAATTCTGCGCGGGGAATTTTCTCAATGGTTCGGACCCAGAGTTTGCCGCCAAACTTTTTGAGGGATTCTATCGTCTCGGGTTTGCAGTTACCTATGCCTCGGGCGGTGGCGAAGGGCGAAACCACGTCCGTGTGGCAAGCGGCACCTGACTCATAATCCGCCGATAGGCCACGCAGCAGTGGTGCATATCTGTCAAACCAACGCTTATAGGAACGGCCAAGTGTAAAATAGCTACCCATTCGCTGGAAGGCCAGCTCCCGCAAATCCGCAGTCAACTTCCCATCCTGTGGCCAATGCAGGAACCGCTGTTCACCGTGCGATAACGGTGGACCGTGGATCGCACCTGTTTTTGGCTGATTGCGGAACTCCCGCTCAGAGGGATTCATACCAACTGTCACGATTTTGGCCCTATTGAATTGGCCAAATACCAATATTGGGGTGGCTTCTTGATCAATATCATCCTTGAACCGACTGCGGTCAGACCGGAGTTGATGCCAAGCTTTATCGTAGAGGGACCGCATTCGGTGTAACTCCAAGCAGGCCGCCACAGCGGACGATTCATGATGGCAATCATTCTACCCCAAAACCGGGTAATTGACAGATAGAGGCGTCGGGAAGCATTCCGACCTTCCGAATGATACGCCATAATATTGGCCGGGAGCTGGATCGGAGGCGATGCCAAGCCCTCCGGGCAACAAAATGGAAGTTGATACTCGCGCAGCGCCAGAATAAAATAGTAAATAGTGTAGCGACCCGAAGTCTGCAAACGGAATCTTGCCGATGGAACCTGTGACCAAATTTCGCAGCGACGCGAGAATTACCTGGTATCGTTGTAAGATTGATAAGCAGGTTCTCGCCAGTTTGACCCGCAAAAGCGACTGGCAGGGCTTCCGCCAGGTGATCTGCCAACTGGGCCTGTTTGCGGCCACGGCGACGCTGGCCTGCCTGGCCTGGGCCAACATCACCGTGGCCAACTGGTATTGGTCGGTACCGCTGCTGCTGGTGGCTTTGTTCCTGCATGGCACGTTTGCCCAGTTTACCGGGCTGGTGGCCATACACGAGCTGGTCCATAAAACTCCTTTCAAAACCCAGTTTTGGAACGAATTTTTCCTGAAGCTTTATTCGTTTATCAGTTGGAGCGATTATATCTGGTTCCGGCCCAGCCACGGCAAACACCATCAATTGACAGTACACAAGGATTATGACGGGGAGGTTGTTCTGCCGCAGAAGTTCAGCTTCAAAGATTGGCAATTTTGGCTTGGTCTGCTGGCGTGGAACCCCGTGAGCACCTGGAAACTCCTCAAAAATTACGCCCGGTGGGCCACGGGAAGTATCGACGGCGATTGGTACCGCTTCATCCTGCCCGAAGCCAATACGGAATTGCGACGGAAGCACCGCCAGTGGGCGCGTTTGGTGTTGTTGGGCCATACGGCTCTGGCCGCCGTGTTCATCCTCAGCGGACACTGGTTTTTCATTGTTGTTTTTACCTTTGGAACGCAATATTGCGGGTGGTTGATATTTTTGTGTGGCAGCCCGCAGCATTTTGGCCTGGCCCCGGATGTGTCGGATTTCCGGCTTTGCTGCCGCACTTACACTTGTTCGTGGTTGCCCGCCTTCCTCTATTGGAACATGCAGTATCATATTGAGCATCACATGTTCCCGGCCGTTCCGTTTTACCAGTTGCCCAAGCTGCGGGCCGCGATTCGTGATGATTTACCGCCCGCCCCACACGGGCTGCTGGCCACCTGGAAGCACCTGCTGGCCATCCATCGCCGACAAATCGCCGATCCGAGCTACGTTTACGTACCCGAACTGCCGCAATGCGCCGCGGGCGGCCAACAGGCCGCGGACCAAATCCTGCTTACGGAAGCTGTCCCCGCCGGTTAGAACCCGCCCCACATTCTCCGGCTGGGCCCCTCCAGCCGCGGCGATAAGGCCATCGCCGGCTATATGCCCCGCCGGTACGGCTCGATTGCAGGTGGTGATCAGAACTGATACTTCGTATTTGTGCATAATCACACCAGCCCGCCGTCATTTAGCCCGTCGGGCACGCGCCCGACGCATCACCAGCCTTGAGATACCGCTGAGGTAGCGGGCCGACGCATCTATAGTCAATTGGTCAGGAGAGTTTCTACTGACTTGTTCGAAGCAATGGCTGGATTTGGGCGATGGTCACGCGGTTGCGGTGGACTTTTAGCGGAGAAAAGTGCATAATCCTTCAAATATTCCTAAGGATTGTGCATGCGCTATCGTGACACCCACGCATCCCTCAAGGCCATTTACGCTTTGGCCGTGAGCCAAGGCGGGTACTTCACCGCCAAGCAGGCGGCATTGGCCGGGATACACTCAAGGAGCGAAAAATTTGACCGGCTATCGCTGAAGGGAGATTGCAGGCGTGACGTAGGCCGTGCAAACGGCCGCAGACCGAGACGTGCCTGCTGTGGGCGGTCGCGATGGTGCGGACGGAAGCCCGACTCGACACTCGCAATAGCGAAACGCACAGGTGATCGCCGATAACCACCAGTGGTGGCTACCGTTAAGAATGCGGTTACAATGATAGGGGTACGGCGAGGTTTTTATGTCCGATCCACGACCACGGCTCAAACTGACATTCGCTGGCGAAGGCTTCCGTCAGGGTGCGGTGCCCGTCACAATAGTGGCGGCGAAGCTTCAGGCGCTTCAGCAGGCGATGTTTCATGCTGCGGCCGCGGCCTCCGGCCATTCCGGTGGACGACGCGGAATTTGGTATAACCGCTTTCGATCAGCGGCCGAACTGACCTTCGCCTCCTCGCATCAGAGCGTGCTGGTCATCGAGGCCGAACTTGCCGCCGATCCCGTGCTCCATGAGGAGTTGAGAATCGGCCAACAGGCCGTGGATATTCTTTTCAATATTGCACAGGCGGTCGATCAAGACAACTTCGAGAATATTCAAATTAACCGCTACGACCGCGATTTTCTGGTTCGGTCACTTGAGGGCCTAATGCCCAATTCGGGCGACCAATATGTGGTGAAGCTGGAAGATTGCCGCTCCGACAAACATCCAGCCGTCACTTTCACGGCCGAGAAACGACTGCGTCTGAAGACCTATATTCCGAGTGAAGATCAACCCTTTGATGCGGAGGAGGTGACCATTGTCGGCGAGCTGATCAAGATACATGTTGATGCCGGCGAAGATAAAATCACTCTGCGCTGCAATAAGCGAAACATCGACTGCCATTATGGTGATGCGCTTCGCGACCAGATTGCAAACCTGATTGCAGGATCAATCGTCGAAGTAACAGGATTTGCGACATTGGGGGACCGTAATCAAATTGATCAAATCCATCAGATTGTAAATGTTGAACACGAGAGCATGGAGCCGCTCCGCATCGCCCGCTTCGAATATGGCGGTCGCGTTTTTGCGCTCACCTCGCCTGTCTCGGTGAATATCGAATATGCGGACGGGCTTTGGGTGTACAACTATCCGAGTCTCAACCTCTGGGGGTACGCGGAGCGGCGGGAAAAAGCCCTTGAAAATCTCCATGCGGACTTTCTTGATTTGTATACGCAAATTGCGGAAGAAGATCCAGTAAAACTTGATGGAGCCGCGCAGCAATTAAGAAGTCGGCTTCTGGCTTTGGTTGAGTCTGCCGCCGGGGGGCAAGCGAATGCCTAAGCCCGCCAGAAACGTTGCCGCAGCTCTCACCCGGAAAGGATTTAGATCGCACCATGGCGACCATGTCTACTACTACTTGTATGTCGGTGACAAGAAAACCTCTATTCGAACAAAGATCAGCCATGGTGAAAATGAGATCGGCGAGAACCTGCTGGCGGTCATGGCCAGGCAGGTAAAGTTAACTAAGAAACTCTTTGGCGATCTCGTGGATTGTCCGTTGACGCACGATCAGTACGTCAAAATACTCCAGGATGGTGGCCATGTGGCCAAAAACGACCCAGGCAACGCGAGTGGCCATTAGACAGAAGCATGATCTCGTATCCGCCGTGTGGCTCGCAACCGTGGGCTTGTGGGGAGATGATGGAAAATTATCAGCGCTTTGACTTAAGTCGGCCGGGCCGCATCCGTTGAACCTCACCGGCTTGAGGTTTCTACCGCCCCTGAAAAATCTCGGAAGCCACGGATGCACAGGCCGTAGCCTCAACATTTCACCGATTTTGTGCAACTGTAACGTCGTTGGTGCGTACAACAATATAGCGTCGTCGCTCTTGGGGATCTATTTTCATCACGTTTTGGCAAAAGGAGTCCATCATGCAGGTTCGTAAAATTCTGGGTTTGGCAGCCCTGGCCCTCCTCGGTGGCTTGGTGGGCGGATGCAGCACCGTACAGGTGCATCCGGTGTCGGTAGCCCAAGCCAATAACTCTTCCATCTCCGGCGTGCGGTTCTTTCAACCCGCACCGTACCTGCTGGTAACGCAAATGCCGACGCCGCCCCATCCCATGATGTTGATGGGTGGCCCTGGGCCACACGGCCCGATGGCCATGCGCGGCGGTCCAAAACGCGGCCATGGCGATTTCCATGGCCGACACCATGCCGATCGCGGCCCCCACGGCCGCAGGCGTCCGCACGGCCGGATGAAACCTCATGGACCGATGATGAACCACTGGGGGCATGGCCAGCCGATGCCGCCGCCGATGATGGCCCAGCAACGGGTTCTTTGCCTGCAAATTATTTATCTGCCGGATTACAGCCATCCCTACGTGGCTGATCTCAAGGGCGGGTTAGGTCACTCCAAGAATTCCATTGTACTGGCCAACGGCTGGGAACTGTTGGGCATTAACGCCAAAGGCCACCTGACCGAGCCGCCCCCCGTTCGTGCCATCACCGCCCAGCCCATGATGCCGCCCATGATGCCGCCCGTGGGTGGCCCGATGCAAGGCCCCATGGCTTGGCATCACCAGGGCTGGAAACACCACGGCGAAGCCATGATGCACAATCGGCATGGCCGCCACGGCGGCAACAAGATGAGCCGTAAGGGTATGCATGGCCGCTGGATGAACCATAACCCGATGATGCGGCAGATGATGATGATGCACCGCATGATGATGTCCCGTCAGGCCGCCATGGCCATGGGATTGCATCCCGGCCTCTATCGGTTTGTCTTCAATGCCAAAACAGGACGACTGGAATGTCTCCAACCGGTCAAATTCATGACGTTGCATCATCATGGCCATTTCCACGGCTGGAAGTTTCATAAAAAGTGGCACAAAAAAATGCCTCAGGGCCATAAGGCCAGAGCGTACCCAGCAGCGGCTACGGGCAAAATGTGACGGTCGACAGGTGCGGTGGTCGGGCCGTTGGCTTTCACCGATTTAGCCACCGGCGCATTGTTAATGCCGTCGCCACACACCAGCCCAGGGATTGTTGCAAGGTGTTTTGGCATGCAGCGGCGGCTTGGAATTCCGTAACACCACCGGATGCGCCAGCGGAGTGCGCCGCGGCGAAATAATCGCCGGGCTGACTGGGAGGGGCGGGCGGTGATCGGGCCGTTGGCTTTCACCGATTTAGCCACCGGCGCATTGTTAATGCCGTCGCCACGCACGCACCAGCCCAGGGATTGTCGCAAGGTGTTTTGGCATGCAGCGGTGGCTTGGAATTCCGTAACACCACCGGATGCGCCAGCGGAGTGCGCCGCGGCGAAATCCCGAAAGTCTTCGGGACCGGGCTGGACGACGGCGCAATCCCGAGGCCTCGGGAGATGAGGAGTGGCGGATATTTTCGTCAGCCCAGCCTTCGGGACCGGGCTGACCGGGGGGCTTGTGGCGGGTTACGAGGTTGCACCCGTTGACAAGCCATGGGTAGATCGGGTAACATCGCTGAATGTGGGAAGTAGCGGCTTGGATAAATGGGGCAAAACCCTTCAATTCGAGCTGCGGGGCGTGTGGGAGCTTGCGGTTGGTTGGCGGGCACTTGACAGTGCGGCCCTCTAAACCGTATAATTATTTAATTAAGGGATAGAGTCGAGCGTAAAGTTGCCTAACGGCACGAATGTCCGGGTACGCTGCCCGGGGCATTTTTTCAGTCCCGATGAATCGGGACTGTGCCCCCAGCAAGGTGCGGACTCATCCATACATTATAGTCAGCAATGCCGGCCAACAGGTTGTGCGGTTGACGAAAGTAGCGCCAGGCTCTGGTGTTCCGGACATAGTGGCTCTTACATAAGGAGGACATTCCATGCGGAATCGTCAAAAACATCATCGTGGGTTTACCCTGATCGAGTTGCTCGTGGTCATATCGATCATCGCGCTCTTGATCGCCATTCTACTGCCGGCTCTGGCCAAAGCCCGTGAGCTGGCCAATCGGGCGGTATGCTCGGTCAATGTGCGCAGCTTGATCCAATCCATGATCATCTACGCCCAGGACAACAGCCAGATGTTCCCAACGGCCATGGGTAATACCAGCACCGCAGCCTATGACAACAACCCGGGTCTGACCAGCACATCGTCAAATTATGCGACGCCGACTGCGGCCGCGCAGTACCTTTTCAGTTCGGGCAACACCAACGAAGTCGCCTCGCCGCTGGCTTCCATGTGGCTGCTGGCATTGAATGGCCAGATGACGGTGAAAAGCTTCATCTGCCCATCCGACCCGTATGCCACCCAACCATCAGAGTTGTACAATTCCAGCAGCGACTATTACACCAACTTTGGCGTTGTCAACAACACCGTCAGCACCTCAGGGGTCGGTGGTGGCGAAAGCTACTCGATCGATTTTCCATGGCTTATCTCCAATGGAAACCTCGCAACCATCGGAGGCTGGTGGATGAATAACACCACCTCCGATTTGCCATTGGCTGCGGATATGGCCCCGGCCAACGACAACACGGGTGGCACCTTGGCCCGGGATCCATTACTGCCGCTGGGCAACACTTACGGCGATTACATTTTTAATTCGGGCAATCACGCCGGCGATGGCCAAAATGTAGGCTTCGGCGACGATCACGTGGTTTGGGAAAATAACCCCTACGTGGGCGAAAACTCGGATTCCATCTACAGCTACGACAATAGCGCGGCTCCTGCCAGCCCCACCCTTGGTGGAAAGTATTGCGGTGCTATTGGCTCGGGCGTGACCGTCAATGCCTACACCGCCGGTGCGTTGGAATCATGGGATGTGTGGATGACTCCCGTTCGCGATGTTGACAACGGCAATTGGTAATCCCCATATCTAACTTCAACTGAACCTAAAACCGCGGCCTGGGCTTTTGCCCGGGCCGCTTTCTTTTTCTGGGGCAGGCGTACAGGCTGCCGAAAAGATTCAGTCCAAGAATCGTCTCCCTGGGCGCTGGCCCGCAGGCGGAATTGGCGGCTTAAATGCTTCGGCCTGACTGTGGCTGGCACATTGCGTCCGGCCAAGCCATGGCCGGGCTGGGGCAAGGCCTGTGGCCATGGCCCGCCGCGATGCGGGCATCGCCGGCGGCGGCAGTCGAGAAAAAATCCCGCATCGGTTAAATTACCCGCTATGGCCAACCAGAAAAAAACGGATAATCGTTACAAAAAATCGCAGCAGCTTTTCCAGCGTGCGGTGGGGCTTATGCCCGGCGGCGTATCTTCCCCGGTGCGATCCTTCGCCGGCGTGGGACTTGGGCCGGTGTTTATCAAATCGGGTCAGGGAGCCTATTTGACCGATGTGGATGGCAATTCCTACATTGATTTCGTGATGAGCTATGGCCCACTCATCGCCGGCCACGCCCATCCGGCCGTGCGGGCCGCCATGGCTAAGCAAATGAGCCGAGGCACCAGTTTCGGTTGCTCCAGTCCCGGCGAAGTGGACCTGGCTCAAATGATATCCGATGCCATGGGAACCAGTTCCAAGGTACGGTTTGTCAACAGCGGCACCGAGGCGGTGATGAGCGCCATCCGCCTGGCCCGCGCTGCCACGGGGCGACGGCTGATTATCAAAATTGCGGGTGGTTATCATGGGCACGTGGATGCCCTGCTGGTGCAGGCGGGCAGCGGGGCCACCACGCACGGCAGCCCGAGCAGTCCCGGCATTCCGCCGGGCGTGGTGGAAAATACCCTGCTGATAAGCTTTAACGATGTGGCGGCGGCCCAGCAGCAATTTGCCCTTCATTGCCAAGAAATCGCCGCCCTCATTATAGAGCCGGTGCTGGGCAACATCGGGGTGGTGAATCCGGCCCCGGGCTATTTGGCGGAATTGCGGCGTCTGTGCGACGAGTACCAGGCGCTGTTGATCTTCGACGAGGTGATGACGGGCTTTCGCGTGGCCTGGGGCGGGGCGCAAAGCCGGTATGGCGTGCGGCCAGATCTCACCTGTCTGGGCAAAATTATCGGCGGCGGCCTGCCGGTGGGAGCCTACACGGGGCGTGGGGAATTGATGGATCAGATTTCGCCCGCGGGACCGGTTTATCAGGCGGGTACGCTTTCCGGCAATCCATTGTCCATGGCGGCGGGAGCGGCCACGCTGCGTTTGCTCCAGTTGCCCGACGCCTATAGCCAACTGGAATTCCTGGCCGCACGGTTGCAGGACGGCTTGGCGGGTGCCGCGGCCAAAACCGGCGTGCCCCTGGCGGTGCAGCGCTGCGGCAGCATGTTGACCCCGTTTTTTCTACCCGGTAAAAGCCCGGCCACGGAAGCACATTCGGAGCAACATATCAACAATTATGCCCAGGCTTTAAGTTGCAGCACCCGGGCCTACGCCCTGTTTTTTAAGCAGATGCTGGATGCCGGGGTCATGCTTCCTCCATCGCAATACGAAGCGTGGTTTGTAAGTCTGGTGCATAGCCAGGCGGATATCGACGCCACCATTGAAAAGGCGGAGGCGGCGCTGGCGGCGGTGCGGGCCGGGTAGGTACCTATCGGCCCTGAGATCTGGTTAAATCCACTTTTGTTCACGCAGGCGATTCCAAGCCGTGCGAATCTGATAACCGCTTAACAGTCCGCGTTTGCGTTGGCTCCAGGCATGAACGGCCTGAATAACCGCTTCGGCATCGCTTCCCGCCGCGCTGGCTTCCCGTGTGGCCACCCAATCCACGCTGGCGAGTAATTCCATGCCGCGCGGTGTTTCAAATCCCTCGATGAGCCGTACCACGCGGTCGAAACGCTGGCGCGTCGCCGGGTACTGTTGTAGAAATGCTTCCGCCTCCTGTGCGGCTTCGGGTTTCAGGGTGATGGGGGTTGTCGGCTTATTCCCGCCGTCACCATAACCGCTGATGAAGTGCCCGTCCAGGCGTTCCAACACGTGCCCAAGCGTGTGTGTGTAGGGGCCGTAGGTGCCCTTGACAAATTCCACCTGTTTAAGCAATTCGCCGGCGCGGGTCAGGAAGTAGACCAACTTCTGCACCTCCAGCAGCGAGAGGCGGTATTCAAACCCAGGTGCGCGGTAGCGGTTCATTAGCGCCAACATCGCGGCCCGCCCGAGCGTCATTGCCGGGCGCTGGGTACGATTGGGCATTTGTTCGGCCGGCGGCGATCCCGCAGGCGCAAAAACGAATACCTGCACACCCGGAACAACGGCGAACGCCTCAACGATGAGCGGGTACACCTGTTGCCACGTCAGCCCACCGTTGCCACATCCTAAGGGAGGCAACGCGATGGAACGGACGCCCAGCCGCTTTACGTCCTCCACCAGTGCAGCCAGGCCGATTTTTATATCTTCGATCCGTGATTTCCCGCGCCAGTGGCGCTTGGTTGGAAAATTGATGATGTAATGGGGATCTCGCAACCCGCCCAGATTGTGCGTGAACATGCTGCCGAGCCGCACCTTGTTTTCCCTGCACGCCTTGGCATAGGCCCTGTAATTATCCGGGTAGGCATGCTTAAATTGCAGGGCAATACCCTTGCCCATCACCCCCACCGTATTAACGGTGTTCACCAGTGCTTCAACCTGAGCCTCCAAAAGATTGCCAATCACTTCGCGGACCATTGCCAAACTCCTACACTAATAATACCAACTGGCTTGCACACTAACGACGGGCTGATGGCTCGCCGCCGCCAAAATGCGTTCCACCGCTTTTGCCATCCGCGAATTTATCACGCCTATCCCCTCAATGGCAGTCCATGGGAACCACTCATGGGTTAAAAATTCGGCCTGGCGGCACTCCTTGACCTCTGCATGGTCGCCCCAATTCGCCTGCCGCATCACCCTCCAATTTATCCGGTTTTTGCACTGCCAATCATCAAAATACTGAGCATACGACAGGTCTGCGTGCCTATCCGTGAAGGCCCATGGCCGCCCGACCTGCATCGCTGCTTCAACGCTGGACACCAGATGCACAATCGGTGTCTGTCCACTTCGATAATCCGCGTGTCCCCGGAAGATCACGTAAAGCATCACAGAGCGCGGGCAGAAATTAAAAGGCACGTATTCACCCAGCATCCCCTTCGCGGCAACGGGCACCTCCCGAGTTAGCCGCCGTTGCTTGATGTGGCTGTAACCAATATTCGTCACATCGATTCCCCGGCTGATTCGTTGCTTATCAGACCATAGCCGGCCGGCCTCAATGATTCCGGGGAGGTTATCCACATGTGTGATGTGGTAAATCGCCGTCATACGGCCATCTCCTCGTGGTGGTTCTGACCCGGGAGCCACCACCGCTGCCATTCGAGTGCCTTCCCGCCTCAGCAATTCATGTTAATCCACGCCCTTCTTTCAATCAAATTCAATCGCCACCCTGCTGGTGGCTGCGGAGTCGGGCTTCGCGGTCGACTGGAAATCACCGGGCGCGGGTGTGGCTGGGGGGGGCGGAGAATTCTCGGCTGGGGATTTTTCCGGGGCGGGGCGTTTGGAACGGCGTTTCCCGCCGCCACCAGCACCATCCCTGGCCCGTGGTGCGGGTGAAATTCGCCACACCGCCGGATAGAGGCCCGTAATGTGCTCCCGGGCAATGTTGCGCGTGGCGTGCATGGAATTTAACGGCACCAGTTGCACCTGGTCGGAAGTTCCCGGCACGGTGTCGGCAAGAAAATGCACCCGTTTGAACGTGGTGGAAAAATTCTCCTGGGCATCCAGCCGCACCAGACAATCGTCGCCATCCGCCGGCGTTTCACGGGCGGAAAACACGACAATATCGCCATGCCGGTACAATGGCTCCATGGAATCGCCGGTGATTCGCAAGGCAAACATGCCCGAATCTTCCGCGGGGCTGGTGCGGGCGGGGGCGGAGGTGGGGGAATTCACCGGCGGGGCTGGCGCGGGTAAATAAGCGTCGGCCACGCCCACCGGATAATCCAAATCGGTATATTCACTGGGCTTGCCGGCGGCCACACGGTTGATCAGCGGAATGTGGGCCAGCGGAACCGCCTGTAAATCCGCCCCGGTAGCGGGCAGAGCTTGGGGTGGTTGGGCAACATCGACTGCCGCACGATCCGGCGTGGTTTTGGGGCCAAACGCGTAGAGTACGGCGTCCAGATTGATGGACCCGTCGGCCCGCCGGGGCAGTTCGGCCGGCAGCAACTTGCGCATGGAATCCGGCATACGCAGCCAATCCGCCCGCTCCAACAGGTTGGCCTTGTCCAGTTGCAGTGCCGCAGCCAAGCTGGTTAGCTTTTCCGCTGACGGAGGCCCGGATATTCGTCCGGTTTCAATGTTGGATAAATAGGGTTTGCTGATACCCGTGGCTTGAGCCAGAACATCCAACGTCAGGCCGAGTTCGTGGCGGCGATTGCGCAAGGCTTGTCCGAAATCATCTAAATTTTGCAGTATATTCATTAAAAATCTCCGTTTTATATGATTGTTTCCCAACTAACATACACTTCATCGCCGGACATGTCAACCGATAAATGGGGTCAGGTACCTTTTTTTCGGTTGCCGCAGGTATTTGCTTGCTATACACTCGTGATCGATGCATCAAGGAACCTGGCCCATGAAATCCACGGTAGAACAAATCAGAGAACGCTTTGATAACGACGTCGAGCGCTTCAGCAATCTGGAAACCGGTCAATCCGCCACCATGGATGCGCCGCTGTGCATGACGCTGGTAACCTCCGCCGCCGCCGCGGTAACCCCGCAGGCCCGGGATTTGCTGGACATCGGCTGCGGGGCGGGCAATTACAGCCTGAAAATGCTGCAATACATTCCCAACTTAAACTGCACGCTTCTGGACCTAAGCCAACCCATGCTGGATAGAGCCAGGCAGCGCGTGGCCGCCGCCACCAACGGCCGCCTCACAACCTTGCAAGCCGATGTCCGCTCCGCGAGCTTCGCCCCAGAGA
>JAJYZF010000111.1 GCA_021800165.1 Planctomycetota bacterium
CACCGGAAAAAATCTTCCGTCCCGGAGCCTGGCTGGCATTCGGAACCGATGAACCGCAGGCTGCGGATCTCGCCGCATGTCGCAATTTTGGGCCGCTTTACGGCATGTATTAGCGTACCATCGCGTGGCGCCGATGATCGCTGCCTACTCCAGTCACGCTTCCTTAAGAAGTCCCAAACCAACGCACCCGCGTCGGATCGCAGGGTATCAGCACTTTGCATTTCTGGTTGGTTCGGCCGTCGGTATCGACTGGCCGTTTCTCTTCGTCAGCGTTCCCGGGTCGGGCCATCCTGACCGGGTAAGTTGCAATATCTTTAGGTTTAGAACAATATACTATCCTGACGTCGACTTCCAAGCGTCACGAAAGCTGAAAGACGACGGGTAGAAATTTCAATTTGGGAAGACGCGCAGATATTCATCTGCGGATATTTATGAAAGGGTGTTCTTTATGCTGAGATTGAAGCTACGTACCCGAGTGCTCCTGTCGATGTTGATCGGCTTGACAACGTCAGGCGCCGCGATGGCAAACATTAATGGTATGGTCGATTTCGCGCCAGCCAACAGCCAGCATGAAACGCAACCCAAAATTGTCGACGGCGGTATCACCCTGACCAATGGGGGCACCTCGCGTGCTGCCAGCATCTTCTGCCGACGCCCACAGAACATTCGAGCGTTTCAGGCGGGATTCGTCTATCAGGCCAAACCGGGTAATGCGGGTATGCTCGCCGATGGATTGGCGCTGGTTTTTCAGAATGACCCGCGCGGCGTCAAGGCGCTGGGCGGTAACGGAGGGGCTTTGGGCTACGGCGGCCCCAACAATGGCGGCCAGAACGGCTCGTCCACAATTGTGCACAGCGCTGCCGTGGAGCTGAACATCTACGCCGGTAGCGGTATGGGGGTCTGTGCTCATACGCAGGGCGTCACCGGACTTTACGAAAACACCGGGCCGGTCAATCTTGGCGGCGGTGATCCAATACGTGTAAAAATCCATTACAACGGGGTTTTCGTCACCGAGAATTTCAAGGATCTTAAAACCGGCCGCACTTATTCCACCCGCCAACTGATCGACATACCCGGAGCTGTTCACGGGAAACTTGCCTATGTAGGCTTTACAGCGGGCAGCGGCGCAGGCGGTGCGATACAACGGGTAAGCCATTTCTATTTTGTCAGTGAATCGCCCGTATCCTGGCGGAACTCTCCCCCGGTTGATTTTGTTCAACCATTGCTCGGTACAGGAAGCGGCCCCGGCGGCAGCATCAATCTGTTCCCCGGTCCATCCATGCCCTTCGGGATGGTGCAGCTGAGCCCCAATACCGAAGTCAGCGGTTACGGTTACCACAGTTATCAATCTCATATCCTCGGCTTTGCCATGACCCACATGAGCGGGCCGGGATGCAATAACGATGGCGATGTATTCTTTACCGCCACCACCGGCAAGGTGCATACCCGGATTAAAAATTTCGAATCGCGCTATTCGCACACTCGTGAAAGAGCCGCCGCCGGGTATTACCGGGTGGACTTGCTCCGCTGGGGCGTCCGCGCGGCCCTGACGGCGACCACACGTTGTGGACTGGCCCAGTTCACCTTTCCAGGCGGACGCAGCGCCAATGTGCTGGTGCCGATCAGCGAAACACTCAACTACACCCACGCTGCCCACGTGCACGTTGTGGGTAACAATGAAATCACCGGTTTCGATGCGAACCACTGCTTCTGCGGGAATGGGCAGGTATACCGGGTCTATTTTGTCATGAAGTTCTCGCAGCCGTTCAAATCCTTCGGTACCTGGTCCGGGCCTCACAGCGGTATGAACGGGCATGGAACTCTGCATGCCGGCGTTCGAACCGCCACACAGACCAACCATCATCAGTGGATCGGGGCCTACGTTTCTTGGCCCGCGTCCAATGTGCAGCGGGTCGTCACGGCCAAGATCGGTATTTCATTCGTCAGCGTCGCTGATGCCGAGAAAAACCTCCAGGCGGAAGTCGGTTCAAAATCGTTCAAAGCTGTGCGCCTTGCGGCGCTAACCCGATGGAATCACGCCCTTTCGGTCATCCGCGTGCATGGTGGCACAAAGGCACAGAAAATTGCCTTCTACACGGCGCTTTACCACTCGCTGCTCATGCCCAATGTCGCCAGCGATGTCAATGGCAAATATATGGGCTTTGATGACCGCGTACACCGTATGCCTGCAGGCCATGATGACTATATGGATTACAGCGGCTGGGACATCTATCGCAGTGAGATGCCGCTTCTGGGCCTGATCACACCGAGGCGCATGGCCGACATGTGCCAGTCGATCGTCCTCATGTACAAGCAGGGGGGATGGATTGATCGCTGGCCACAGAACTACCACTATACCAATGTCATGTGCGGCAGCCCGCTGACGACCGTGATGTGCCAGGCGTGGGATGAAGGCATTCACGGGTTTGATATGCGGGCGGTTTGGCCCGGCATGGTCAAAGATGCCACAACGGCTCCACCGCCGGGCAGGCCTTATCAGGGTGAAAGTAATATCCGCTGGATCAATAAACTTCATTTTGATCCCGACAACTACGAAGGGTATGGATCGGTGTCGCAGATACAGGAAGATTGCATCGCATACGCGGCGCTTTATCACCTGGCGAAACGGCTTGACAAACCGAATGCCCGTCGCCTCTTTTACAAACGCGCTCTCTATTTCCGCAACGTCTTCGACCCGGCTGATCATACGTTCCGCCCGCGACTCTCCAACGGGCAGTGGCGCGAACCGTTCCGGCGCAGCCAATATCATGGCTTTGTCGAAAATTCCTGCTGGGACTATCAATGGCTTGCACCGTGCGACATGGCCTGGCTGGTCCATGCCGTTGGTCAGGCTCGATTCAATCGGCGACTGGAAAAATTCTTCAGCTATAAACAGCCCGCTTGGTATGCGCTGTATTACAATCCATACAACGAGCCCGATCTCGAAGCTCCGTTCGAGTTCGATTTTTCCGGCATGCCTTGGGAAACGCAACGCGTCGTCCGCAAAGTTCTTCGGCAGAACTATAAACTCTCCTACAGTGGTGTCCCCGGCAATGACGATTGCGGCGAGATGTCATCATGGGCTGTCATGAGCATGATGGGGCTTTACATGGTAGACCCCGGTAAGCCGGTGATGGAACTCAACAGCCCCCTCTTCCGCAGCATCGTCGTCCACCTTGCCGCCCCCTACACCGGCAAGGAGATTGTGATTCGCACCAACAGCCATCCGTCCGCCAAGCCTTACATTCATGGTTTAACGATCAATGGACATCGGTGGAATAAGACTTATGTGCCGGTCAAAATGCTTACCGACGGTGCTAAATTGATATACCACCTTGGACGTAAGCCCGATCATCATTGGGCCGCATCGCCTGAAGATGCACCCCCGTCCATCACCGGTGGCTAAACTTGGTGCCGCGGCGGCATCCAAAGCGGTCCGGAAGCGGATATGTGCGGCTCTGATGCGTGGATAAGAACACGCTCAGAGCCCACCGCTTTTCTATACATGCACATCGTAGCCCGGCGTTTGATTGAACTGATCCTATGCGGGCGTGGCAATTTTCCGGGCATTCCCCGGGGAGTGCGAATCCGCCACCCACCGACATACATCGTACCCCGCGCCGCAGAGCGGACGCATCACGACCATCGCAAGGGCGAGGGGGTGGGTTTATTCCACCGGTGCTCACCGCAGTTAATACCTGCCAGCCGTGGAACCGATTTTACCGCAGGGGACGCTGGGGAACGCAGAGGATGCCAGAAAATTGGGCGCGAGCGTCACACCCGCCGTTTGATTCCGCCTGCCCCGCGCGTTATGATTCCGTTGTAAATTCCATTTTGAGGCCTTTATGGTCGCATTGGCTGAAATATTAACCGCTGAAGATAAGGTGAAGAGCCCTTTTGCCCGCGCCGGTCTTCGCGCCGGCGATAACAAAATCCCCAATGGGACGGCGGACAGTCGCTGGTTCGGCTGGCAGATGATGGAGGAACGCAATCCCTACGGCGGATCAGGCAGTACCGATACGCCGCTGAAACAGTACATCTGGGGAAGCTACATCGATGAATGCCTGCAACTGAATTTGCTTGCTGTGGCCGGGCCGCAGCAGCTGGCGGTTGGCGTTTACTACCCGCTGCAGGATACGCTCTACCGCACGATGGCGCTGGTGAATTCAAGCGGCACGCCGGTGGAGGCCTACGATACCGACGCCTACGGCAACACGCTGATCTTCACTGCCGCGGACAGCAGTGGCAATTGGTGGAGCGATTCGGCGGTCCAATCGTCATACGGGGCCAACGATATCATTTACTGCGGCTACCGTTATGACGCCGAGGCCGAAAATTATTATGTGCGGAATCGGTATTATTCGCCGGTGTTGGGAAGATGGCTCACCCGCGACCCGATCGGGTATCGCGGCGGAATCAATCTTTACGGCTATGTCGATTCCTCGCCGGTGGGGAATGTGGATGCGGAGGGGTTGGCGGGTGCGGTCGGCGGCGGTGGGTTTTCCGTTAATGGTTTCATCCAGACTATTCTGAGCCTAGCCCACATCAAGCTCATCAGCAAGATTTTCTTTCTGAAAACGCAGGTGCACGCAAAATATCAGGTCGGCGACCGGGCAAATATCTGGGTTGCGGCGATGGGTTCGTTTAGGGGAACGTCCTCGAATCGCCCGCTCAATTCTTACCAGCTCCAGTTTCTGTACGGCTACAACCTAAAGACGCGGGGCGGACTTAGCCTATCGTCGTCGTTCGGCGAGCAGGTGAACAGCGGAGCCAGCGGCCCGACCACCTCCGCAGGCCTGAGCCTGAGCCAGCGACTCGGCAACGGCGGCAGCATTGGCGCCGGTGCAACAGCCATCTTCGGGGCGGAGGGCTACGCATACTCCAGCTACCAGCGTTTCATAGAGAGCCTCGGAGGGGTGAAGACGACGGTCAACCTCAGCGAGCGCGGGGGCTCGCCCGGGCCGTTCACGTTGTCGCCGAGCGTGGCCGCCAGCCTGCCTGTCGGGGAGACGCCGTTTAGCGTCACCGGCAGCGCTCGGGCCTATTATTTCCCGGGAACCGGGAGCGTCACCGGCCAAGTCAGCGCGTTTATTGGAGCACGGCTCAACTGCCGCGGGCTGGACTGGAAGTCGATCCCCCGCAGCCATATCGACATCGGCATCGGTCTCGGATACGGCATTGGATCCCCCGGCCGGGGTCCGATGGTCCCCGGGGAATTCCCGCCGGGGCCGACCATCTCCCTGCAGTTATTAGGATTGAATTAACGGAGGCGGAAAAGGTGCGCATAACTCCACCCCCAGCCAAATTTGCGGCGATGCTCTTGCCGCTGCTCCCTTGCCATCCGGCGATTGCTGCTGGGCCGCCTCTGGCAGGCCAGTCGACGCCGGCGAGCCTGGGGGAGGCACTCCAATACTGGTCCGGGTCGTCCGTAGATTACGCCTTCCCCGCTCCCAGCCAATTTCGCCGGTTCAATCTTACGGTGATGATTGAGGTGGGCGGCACCAGGATGCTTGTTGTGGCATCTCGCCAAGGGCGGCAATTTCGTATGCTGACGGTCACACGCATCTTCGCGACGTACGTCGCGTTCGGTGGAGGCCCACGGCATGCCGGCCGGGGCGAGGGCCCGGCGAACCCGCACCCTATGCCAAGGAACTGCGTCGCGGCTGTTTTCACGCCGGGGACGAGATACATCGGCGTCATTAAAACCCACGGATCACCTGTCTGCCTTTGGGACTATTACGATCGTGCCCTAAAAACAAGTGCTGTCGGGTTTGGGGGCTGGCAAAAGCCCGGCGCGCAGGCGTGCACCATCTTGCTGGGGCCGCAGCTGTTTGACTCCCTCGCCCGCCATGGCCGCAAGTTTCGTTTCGACCCTCGTACGGGCACAATATCCGTAGAAGGCTTCCATAAGCGGCATACCGGCATATTTAGGACCCGCTTTGTCGTGATACACCGTTCGAGTGGCAAGCGCGAGGTGGTGCCAGTTTCCGTAGGCTTCTCGATCTACGGCCCAGTGGGGCGGCTTTTGAAATTCGAACGGGAATGGGTCGTGCTCAATCCGCGTGTGCCGCTGCTGCCCGAAAAGCGGTTTTGGAGACAATCGCGTCTCCCGGGGTTGAAGATTAGAAAAGTGAATTACCATTTTTTTTACAAGAGCTGCACGCCCGCCCCCGATCCTCGAGGGAAAGTCGGTGTTCATGCGGTGGCAAGGGAACGTCGATTTACCGATTGGGCGGTCGGCAAAAAGCATGGACAGAGAATCATTCGTTGGGTAAATGGCGGGCTGTGGAAATCGGGACCCGCTTCGACCTTCGGAGGGGCCGCGAAATGATGACGCTCATGCGTCAAATTGCTTTGGGAAGGTGGAACTTAGGCCGCACCACGTCGGCCGGTTCGCCATTTGTTCATTTCCGCCGTGGTGTCGCCTCGCTTGGGCTTTTTGCTGCGTGCATCCAGCCACATCTCGAGGCCGCGCCAGCGGCGGGCGCGATGCCCGACGGAGCCCCGCGCCTGATTCGTCTTGTGGCCGGTGCCACGCGGGCGTACGACCGGGCGAGCGCGGGCGTAGCGGCTGCGCACGCCGCCGGCAAGCGGGGCGAGCCGTTCTCTATGCGCCGAACGGAATGGCTGGTGCCGAACCGCAGGCCGGTCGCCAAATCGGCCCGGTTGGAAGCGGTTCTTGATGAGTATTCGAACGGCAGGGAGGAGGCGTCATTCTACGTCACACCGGGCGGGCTTAGCGCTTATTTTGTGGTAAGTGGGCGTAAACGGGCCGCATTTGTGTTCCAGCGGTGGGCGGGATCGCGGGTTCTGGAGTTTACACTGCGGCACGGGATACGGTCGCCAGCCGCCAAGAGCCTGATCCGGGCCCTCCGGCAATGCACAAACGGGAACATCCCTGCATGGTTCGCCAGTACGCAGAGGGCGTTGCCGCCACCGGTGTCGGTGAGCGTACCGATCCCCCGGCTTCCGGGGCATTTTCGCGTTTTCAGCTACTACCCGATGCTGAGGTTCGGACATTTCCGGGCGTCAATCCGGCCCTGCAGAGTGGTCTGGTTTTCTCGGGGGGCGGAAACCATACTGCGGCTTGAATTTGGCCGGCATTGGCCAGCTAGCGGCATCCCCCCGCTCCGTTCATATCAGCTCTGGGCTGAAGGGAGAAAAGATGGAAGGGAGGCGACCGTGATCTATGCCTCCATCGGCTTCAGCAGCCTCGCTGAGCCGATAGCAACCCATTTCAGCGCGCGCGGGTTGAAAAAGCTTGGCTTCGCGGTCACCAAGGTGCAGCCCGGGGCTCAATTCCCCCGGGGCAAAGCCACCAGGGCTGGGGGCAGTCCGGCGCCCGCCAAGATGGCTGACGAGCTTGCCGAGTGGGTGGGAGTCGGGCCCGCCGTTTTTGAACCCCCGCCGACGGCAGCGGGAGGCCCAAAAGGAGAGGGGGCCAGCCACGCTTCTGCGCCCGCTACGGTGACGACATCGGGAAGCGGCCTGAAAACGCCGAAGTTGACCGTCACCGAGGGCCACGGCACGACTACCCTGGCATCTCTTACCCTCGCCAAGTTGCCAATCGTACGTTCTGACGCGGAGAAGGGAAGATCGTGGGCGATGGTGGACATGGGTTTGTATTATGCCGCGGGACGGGTTGTGCCGAGAGACTACGCCAAGGCTATGACATGGTACCGCCGGGCGGCGGCCAAGGGAAACTCCTTGGCTATGATTGACATCGGCGGGCTCTACTTTAGCGGACAGGGGGTTCGGCAAAGCTATGCCAAAGCGCTCAGGTGGCTTCTTCGGGCGGCGTCGCTCGGGAACAGTGGTGCGATGAACGACATCGGTTCAATGTACGCACTCGGCGATGGCGTGAAGCGGAGTGGTGCCAAGGCGCTGAAGTGGTTCCACAGGGCGGCAGCCTTGGGCAATGACGACGCGATGGCAGGCCTCGGCTTGGCGTACCAGACTGGCCTGGGCGGGAATCGGAATTACGCCAAGGCGATGGAGTGGTACCGCAAGGCCGCCGCAGCCGGAAACGGGCCGGCGATGCTCAGGATTGGTTCGATCTACCAAGCGGGTCTCGGTGTGCCGCGCGACCCCACCAAGGCGATTGCGTGGTACCGCAGGGCCTTCAAGGCCGGGGACACGCTCGCGCCGACCGTTATAGCGTCCATCTACCTGAATGGTACGGGCGTCCCGAGGAACTACGTCAAGGCGATGAAATGGCTGCGCAAGGCTGCCGCGGCGGGTTACGCGCCTGCAATGACGAATATCGGCGTGATGTATTTCCACGGATGGGGCGTGCCCAAAAGCACGGCCAAGGCGAAGGCGTGGTTTGAAAAGGCGGCGGCGGCAGGTAATCAAAAGGCGAAACAGGCGCTGGAGGAGATGAAGGTGCTGGCCTCTCTGCAGGGGAAGGGTAAGTGAGCGGTGTTCTGCTCGACGCTCCCCGCAACTTTCCCGCATAGCTCCCGCGCGTTATGATTTCATCAGTTATTCCATTTTGAGGCCGCGTTATGGTCGCGGATGTCGGCCTACCTCCCCAATAACCCCGGCCTCTGCGAACCTCTGAGTCCCCTGCGGTTAAATCGGTTTCTCTCTTTTTCCCTGCAGCCAACGGCTATTCATCGCGGTTTGCAGCTATTCACCGCGGTGGCCACCGGCGGATTAAATCCACCGACTTGCATTTGCCCTAATCGTGATCCACCTGCTCTGTCGGCGCGGCCGCATGAGGCAAAATCGCCGATGGCTCGACGAATTGCCCACTTCCCCATTAGGATATATCGGTGCGGAAGAGAAGGTCTTCGCGTTTCGGTTGGTTCGTCGGGAACAGGATTGATGTTGGTAACATTGTTGCGTGCAAAAATCCATGGGGCCATCATTACTCAGGCAAATCGCGATTATGTGGGCAGCATCACCATTGATACCGACCTGCTGAAAAAAAGCGGCCTGCTGCCCAATGAACGTGTGCTGGTTGCGGATATCCACAACGGCGTTCGTTTTGAAACCTACATCATCGCCGGCGAAAAAGGGACGGGCGTTATCGGCATCAACGGAGCGGCGGCGCATCTGGTCAAACCGGGAGAGAAAATTATCATCATGGCTTTCGCCCAGATGACCTTGGAAGAGGCACAAACCCATCAGGCTGGTGTTCTGCTGGTGGACGCTGACAATCGTCCGCTCAAAACCATGGTGCTTCGAAGTCAGCTCTGATAGCCGCCGGATCGGGACATGGCTCCGGTGATGGTATCGACACTTTGAAAGCCAATGGCGGTTGGCGGCAACTATGACGGAACTGGAGAATCGATGAACTTATCCCGGCTTTCCCTGCGTGTAGTGTTGCGTCCAATCATCTTGATGTTTATTCCGGCGCTGGTGCTGTTGGCTACAGCAGGATGTGGTTATGAACCGGGATGGATGATCAGTGCCAAGCCCAGTTATCGGGTTCAGCGGGCGCTGGCGATGGTGTCTCCGGCGGTTGTTCGTATTGATGTGGTGATGCGACAATTTCAGGGCGGCGTGGCGACGCATTTTCGCGCCATCGGCAGCGGGGTGATCATCGACCGCGAGGGGAGAATTCTGACCAATTTTCATGTCGCCGGCCGGGCACGGCATATTGAAGTGATTCTCGCTGATCGAGAGAAGATATCCGCGCGGAGGATTGGAGCGGATCACTGGACCGATCTGACTCTCATCCAACTCAATCGAAAAGAATTGAAGGCCAAACACGCCCATTTCAAATGGGCCCGGCTGGGGAATTCATCGCACGTCATGCTCGGCGAACCGGTGATGGCCATCGGAACCCCCTACGGTCTGGCCCGAACCGTCACGCGCGG
>JAJYZF010000112.1 GCA_021800165.1 Planctomycetota bacterium
TCTTGACGTCGATCAACGGGGTATCACGGCCATCCACATACGCAAATCACGCCTCCGCCGACGCTTATTCATGCACTCTCGCAGGGTATGTATCTCAATGCCTGTGCGCAAAGGCTAAACTGTTACCAGGACACCTACAACGCCGGCGTGATCCAGCAGAATTCCCGCCTTTACTTCACGCAAGATGCCAATTGGGATACCACCGCCGTTGTGGGCTACGATTCCACCACCGGCACATGGAGCGTCGTCCAGCGATACGTGTACTCCCCCTACGGCACCATCACCATCTTGAACCCCGATTTCACCACCGCGCCAACCGGCACAGCCCCCATCGTGAACAATCTCTATCAAGGCATGGCCCTCGATCCCGTCACCGGCCTCTACTATGAACGTGCCCGCTGGTACCGCACCGGCCAAGCTGGGTTGAGGCAGGAGCCGAAATCCTCCCGACGCATCGGGACAGGAGCGGTTCATCGGGAGACCTCGCAGGATCCGTTGCAATATATAAACGGTACGAATACGTACCAGTTTGTGGGGAGTGTCCCAGCTACGCTGACGGATATTTCGGGTACCCAGACGGTTCCACTCCAAGGCTTTTTTCCCCAGGGGCCACTGAGCGCGCAAGGGATCCTGGTGCTTCAGAGGGAGCGGCGTATCGAGCAGCGGGTGCAGAACCAAGCCTTGCACCATCTCTGCCGCTGTGCGGGCGAAGCGGCGAAGCTTGCCGTGACCGCCGCGGGCCTCGCTGTGGAAACCGAGGAGGCGGTGGACACCTTTGGTGCCTCCGCTGTGGCCCTAGGTTCTTCAATAGCAGCGGAAATATCGGATGCCAACAGCGAGCTTGGTACAATGGCTCGAGATGGGTGTTTCCCGAAATACGCCGCGTTGGTAAAAAATGCGCAGGCCGTCATCCAGCTTGCCGAGGGGATACTCACGCCGCCTCCGCCGCCGCAGCCCACTTGGCGGCTGCCACCGCCGACTGGGCCTTGGCTGCCTTTCGGGGGGCTTCCCTGATCGCGGTTTACCGCTCGAAGTGGTCGTTAGGCCTGTCTTTTTGGGTAGGACACGAATGGTGAAATATCGCGAGATATCCTTGATCGTTTTCGCTTTGGTCCTGTTTCTGGCGGCAGGCTTTTGGCCGAAAGTTGGAATGGCGCGTTACCATGGGCCAAACATTCTGCGTGGCTCGCATATTGGCGCTCGCCCTTGCTGTCGGGCGGCCATTTTTCGGCTCCGGGCCTACGTTTCCTGTGTCGCGGGCCTAGCTTGGCCCGGGCGCCGGCTCGCCCTCGGCTTTCCCAGACGGTGCTCGCATTGTCGTTATTCGCAGCCGGACCTGCTTAATGGACAGCCAATTCCATCAGGCCAAATGGCTTTTATTCCACCGGTGCTTGACGGACTTGGCGGAAATGTGGCCTTTGGCGCTGGCGGGGTGGGAAAACGAGGGCACGGCGGTTCTTGGTTGGACGCGGCGACGGCTAAGGCAGCGGTGGCGGCGGGAACGGGTACCGCACCGGGCCTGACGGCGCTGGCACCTCGCGGCGTGCATTATCGTGCGATCCTCCTCGCGACGCCCGAATTCCCCTGGGACCAAGCCGGCGCGGCGTTTGGTAGGCAATGGGTGGGCTTCGGCGTCAGGCCCGGAATGAGATTCACTCACGCGATATTTTGTGGACCGGGGAGAGGGCGAATAATTGACCTTAACCCCAAGGGATTCCTATTTTCCGTAGCGCTGGGTGTGAACGAGAATAATCAAGTTGGTGCTGGCGAGGCCAGCGGTGACAAGGTCGGTGGGGCGCTTTTGTGGTCCGGTTCGGCGAAGAGCGTAATTTTCCTTAATCCGAAGGGCTATAAGTTCTCGCAGGCGCAGGCCGTCCGGGGCGGCGAGGAGGTTGGGTACGCGGAAACAATGGCAGACCGGAAGCACGCTGCGCTTTGGCGCGGGACGGCCGCTAGCTTCAAGGATTTAAACCCCAAGGGATTCGTAGCCTCCGATGCTAATGCGACAAACGGTGCCCGGCAGGTTGGCTGGGGGAGGCTTGCGAGTGGAGCGGTACATGCGCTGTTATGGTCAGGCAGTGCGCGGCGCGTGGCCGATTTGAATCCACGCAATTGCGGCACCTCCAGGGCCTGCGGAATATCTGGGGCGGTAGTGGTTGGGTACGGGCACCCGCGAGGTGCCAAGTCTCGGCACGCGCTGCTCTGGCCCCGGTTAGGATCGCGGAGGGTGGTGGACTTGAATCCGGTGGGTTGCAGCGAATCCCTAGCCATGGCAACAAACAGCAAATGTGAGGTAGGGGCATATATTCCGCGTTCCGGGGGATTAGCCCGCGCGTGCGTATGGAGTGGATCGGCGGTAAGCCTTGTTGATCTGCAGGCTTTGTTACCCAAGCGGTTCCGTTACTCGGAGGCGCTGGCCATTACGCGGGGAGGGGATATCTTCGGCTGGGCGGCCAGCCACCGGCGGCGGCTTTTCGTTGCGGTCATGTGGGTGCCGGTCGGCCGACGGGGCAGGGCGCTTCGAAAAGACGGCGCCTCGCGGGCCAAGCAGACGCTACCGGAAGTGCCGGTGGCTCCGGTGCCGACGAGGCGTAAATGAAGCGCAGTGCCAGATCGACACGGCGGACGATCTCGGCGGGCGGAAGAATCGAGACCAATGCGTAATCTACTAGAGGATCTGGCTACGGCATTAGCTGTTATTGGATTGCCTTGGCTGCCTCGGTAAAATGGATGGCATTCTGACGCTTGGGCAAGTGTTGTGGCCGTAGCGGCAAACAATTAACAGTGCAACGCTGCACTCAATTAGTGGTGAGTAAAAAGATGGTCGCGACAAACGAAACACTTTTGGACGCCCGGACCACCAACCATCCCGTCGCTGCGGCGCAGCCTCGCCCGCCGGCCTCGGCAAAATGTCGCCCAGCCAGCGGTGCCAGTAGTAGGCTCTATATCAACGGCGCCAACACGTATCAATTCGTGATGAGCAATCCGGTGGGGGCTGTTGATCCGACGGGGGAATTCGGCGCCCCGGGCCTAGCCTTCAACTTCGTGTGGACGCCAAGCGAGGGCTTGCACCAAACCGAGGGGTGGGAAAAGAAGACCCTGCAGTTCACGGATCCGGTGACCGGGACGGAGTTAAGCACCGTGGCCTCGGTGGAAATCGAGGCCACCGGCTACCCCCGCGCCGAGTGCCGCGCCGCGCAATGGTTGGCATCGGTCTTCCACCTTGAGACGAAGATAGCGTTTTTCCCGCCGACCTGGTCCGAGTCGATTATAGCGCAATATCTTTCCGGCTTTGTCGATTATAGCGGGAAACTTGTGGACCATCCTTTTTTTCCCGCGGGCTTCGAGCTCGTGGGCAGTGAGGAGTTCTACAATACGACCCTTACCTGGGATCCGCACCAATGCAAGTGCATGCGGATCACGGCAAAAGGGGGTGTGGAGGTTTCGCGCAGGGAGCCGGACTACCTCGGCGATGTGCTCGAGGGGGCGGCGGCCGGTGCGAACATCTTGGCCGGGGCCGCTGCCCTCTCCGTACTCGGGGGGGCCGGCCAGGTACTGGCCCCGGCTTGAGCGGCGACGTCTGGAGGTTCCCCGTGCAGGACACACCGCAGGAAATAACGACGTTGCGCTCGGTCAGCCGGGTGCCGTGGACCGAATTCATCGGCGCTGCCGCCGTCGCCGCGCGCGCCACCAAGGCTCCCTTTCTGTTGGCGCTTGCTTCCGCCGTCCTTGTAGGCGGGATCGCCCCGGGCCTGATCATCCTGTGTTGGCTGCCAGTGTATTTGTTCCTGAGTGCGGTCGCCGCCTCACACGCCTTTGGCCTGTTGTACGGATCCCGTGGCAAACCGGCCGTAACAGCGTGTGCTGCCCTCGATGAGGGATTATTGCTGTTGGGGCCAGGATTCGCCACATTCTGGCGATGGGAATCGGTTACGCAGGTGCGGAGTGGTTGGTGGGGAGTGATGTTGTTTTTGCGAGGTCCTGCGGGCGTGGCGATGGCGTTCATACGGCGCGGAGCCTGGCCGAGCGGTCGAGTTCGTCGGATGTTCACCCGGCGCGCGCATGAACTGCGAAAGATCGCAACGCAGAGTGCCTCAATTCGCCCGCCTGGCCCGGCTCCGGTCGACACTGGCGCTCTAGCGAAGCGCATCGTGTCGGAGGCGGTTGGACAGAGCATGCCGGAGAGTCGGCGGCGACGCCCCTCAACGTGGGTGGCGATGCTCTTTGCGCTTTTCGGGGCGGTGGCGCTCGTCGGCGTCGTGGTTTTGTGCGAACCGCGCAGCCCCGCGCCGCGGGGGCCGTTGCCCCCAGGAATCTACCCTTACAATGGTGCACCGCCGCGGGGTCCGGTTGAACCCCGCACGTTCACAAGCTCGTTGACGTGGTTGTGGGAGCGCTGCGTAATCACGGTTCGTGACGCTCGGCACAGGCCGTAGACTGGTGCAACCGCAGCGTGTTCAGCGTGGAGTCAGGTACGTGGAAATATCAATCGAATATCACTTGGAGACCGAGGATTTCGAGCCACTTGGTGGCGCGCTGATGGCGGCCTCCGGGACATTCCGGGCAGCCCGCCTCGGCTGGGCCTGCCTGTTCGTGTTGTTCGTTCTGGGCTTTGTGGTCAGCGTGTGGGCCAGTCCACCGACTTGGGGATCCTTTACGCCCTGGGTGGCCGTTATCATGATTGGCCTTACGGGGGCGCAGCTCAACGCGCTGGTCTTCCGGATGCCGGAGGTGCTGCCCCGCCTGAAGCGGCGGGCGGCCCGTCGGCTCATCCAGTGGGCACGCGCCTCGGGAGGGATCGGCTCCTCTGTCCGTGCCTCGTTCGACACGCATGGCGTAAGGTTCAGCACCGTCCGGAACGATGTCGCGCTGGCGTGGGATTTCGTACGAAAGGTTAAGGACCTCCCGGAGGGGCTATGGCTCGAGCTTGCCCCCGGTCCATGGCCGATTGCCGTGTACGTGCCGTCGCGTGCCTTCGGCAGCGAAGCGGCGATGCGGTCATGCGCCGAGTTCTGTGCCGGCGCAATAGGCGCATCAGCCCCGGACGGTAATGGCGTGCGGCATCCAGGCCGTGATGCGGGGGCCGTGCCGATGCTCCTTTGGGCAGCAGGCTGCGCGGCTTGGTGGTGGACTCTGCTCTTTGCCGTGGTCGGCTGGCTCGGGGGACCAACGACCTTGGCAGGCGCATCCTGTACTGTTGTGGGCGGCCTGTTGTGTTGGGCCATTTTTCACGCGGGAATGAGCCTGTTGCTTCGTGGCGGGACCTTCGACCTGAGAGCGCCATGGTAAGAGGTTCCTGCATGAACTGGCCTCCAATGAAAAGCCAGAGTAGGCACGGCCGCAGTATGTGCCTGGGTGGCGGGTGGGACTATCTTCTTTGCCATTTTGGCCAATTCGCCCATCATCGCCAGCGATGGCCAACAGGCCCATCGCTGGCCGCCGCAGCCTTGGATGCCGCAGCGTACTGGCCAAACCGGCGGCACCATCACCAGCAACGATCTACTCTACCAGACAATTTACCCCTCCGTGGTTGTGGGACAGCCGCCCTCGGCTGTCAGCAATTCGTATAACGTTCTTGGCAACCACCCGCGGCTGGGCCCGTGGTTGATGCCGGCTTAAGCAATGGCGATAATGGGCTTCCTATGGTAACGCTTGCCGAAAGAATTTCGGAATCCGAGCCTCGCCGATCTCGGCGATTGCAGGGATACCCCTGCACATTGGCGACTCAGCATACCACCGCCGTAAAATCTCTTCACCGCGACAATTTTGCGAGATTCTACCCCCAAGGTAGCACAGCCATTCCTGCCTGTGAGATTAACCATCCCGGCGCTGCGGCGCAGCCTCATCCGCCAGCCTCGGCGAAATTTCGCCCAGTCGGCGGTGCCAGTGGTAGGCTCAACATCAACGGCGCGAACACGTATCAATTTGTGATGAGCAATCCGGTGGGATACGCTGAATCTCTCCGGCCTCGTGGGCGGTACACCGCTACCGGATCAACCGCCGGCTACATCTGGTACCGTCTACCGCTAACGGGTTTGGAGGCAGGCGATGGCCCAAGACAACGCCACGAATAGCGCACTGGAGGGGGGAACAGCGATACGGCTATGGTGGCGAACAGTTTTTTCAAGTGTGATTTTGGCGCTCGCCGCTGTTTCCAATTCGATGGTGTGGTTCTCATTCCCAGGCGTGCCGACGTACCTTCGTCTCGCCGGCGGGCGTGTTATGGTGCGGTCGGTGGCATTTTATGCGCCGGCGTTATTGGCGACCGTCCTGGTGGCGGGAGGCTTGCTTATCAGTTGCATTTTGGTTGTTGTGGGAACACTATGGACGCTGCGGCCGCATAAGTCCCGGCGCTCGGCCCCAGAAACGGGCCCGGCCCGGGAGTTTGGGCGCTCTGGCCGCCGTGCGCGGCTCACTGCAACGTCCGCCGCAGATGTTATCCTCTGCCTTATCTTTTCGGGTGCCGCCGTGACGCTGCTTTGGGAGAACCGTAGCGGTATCCCCGGCTGGATGCTCGTTGCACTTTTTGTTCAGGACACGTTCGGGCTTTTGGCGCTGGCAGGCCCTTGGATTGCACCCGAGGGGCATCTGTCGGGCGGCTCGGTCGCGATACTTCCGCAACCGCGATCTCGGCTTGAACGGGCCTTGGCAATGCTGGCGTTTGCCGGAACCGGGGCGAGCGCAGCGGCAATGCTCGTGGTTACCTTGGCCCTGGCCTCAAGGCAGCCACCATGGCACCGCTTGGTAATTCTGGGCTCGCGTCCCGCGTCTCGCGGTGTGTTAATAGTTGTCGGGGGAGAAAGCCCTGCCACTACGTTACAGGGCCTTGTGGTACCAGGCTTAGCTAATATAGGGGCGCTCGCTGCGGCCTTGGGCGCGGCGGCGGCGATATGCTGGATATTCTGCGGTTGGCCAGACCGTCGCGGGGCCGCTTCAGAGGACGCCGCCTCCTCTTCATCGGTGCCATGCGAGCGTTCGCGTGTGGTGACTTTATTATTGTGGGTGGGCACCGCGTTATCGCTTGCGGTCGAGGTGGTTGTCCTTTTTGAGCAGCGGTTCTACTGGGGGATGGAAATGGGGCATTCGCTGGCCCCAATTATCTTCGGACAGGTATTAGCCTCAGCCCTGGTGCTGCTCGCCCGGCCCCTGGGGATCGTAACTGTTTGCCGCTCCACGGTGGCCGGCCTCAGGAGGGACCCAATCGCGTTTCGGTAGACAGGCCGGGGCGATTTGCGGCCCAAGCGCCCATTAGCAAGGCCTTGGTGGCTTCAAAAATGGGCAGTTCTGCCGGCGGAGGCTTGTGGCAGTTGAAGCGAGTCGGGGCGAGTCTATGATGGGCGTACTATGGTAGCGTTGAATGAATCAATGTCGGGGTCCGGGCCGTGTAGACCAGCGCGGTGCTACGCTGTAACGGCGTCCCACCCCCAAGGTAGCACAGGCATTCCTGCCTGTGAGATGAAATATCTCGGCGCTGCGGCGCAGCCTCGCCCGTCGGCCTCGGCGCGATTTCGCGAGGCCGACGCAACCAGCGGCTTCGGCTTGTCACCGAACGCGCTCGACATCAACGGCGCCAACACGTACCAATTCGTGATGAGCAATCCGGTGGGCGTGGTGGACCCTGGGGGGTGGCGGGGCAGGGCTCCGCAAACGCGGCCTATTATGCGCAGTGGCATTCCAATCCGTATCTGTGGGGCCCGCCGCCACTTTCCTTCCGGAACAACTTTCTGCCGGGTATGGGTACGTTTAACGTCACCATTGAACATCCCGACGGCACTTCGCCTTTGGGAAGCCACGTCAGGGTCACATTTATTCCTACGAGACTGTCCGAGCAATCCCATTTGGGCGAAAAATGCGGACACGGAGCGGCCATAGCAGCGTAAAAACGCCGGTTCTTGGGGCGATTTTCTACAAAAAAACGATTACTTCGACAGGCTCCGAGGAGAAATCAAGGGATGGTGTGGCGACGAAGTGGGCTTGGGAAAATCCGGTGCGTGGCCGAAGCCTGCCTCGCGATTTCCGGTTTAGCGGGCGGCGCAGTCGCCATTATCTCCGATTTCCTGCGGGTCGCCGATTTCAGTGGTTCCGCAACGCTTACCGCGTTCGGTTCTTATCTGGGATACTGGGCTTGTACGATGGCGGGGGCTGTCACGTTCCTGATAGCGGCGGGACGAGCAGCTCTTCGCCGTGGTGTACCGGAGATGGACTGGCTCGGCCTGCGGGTCACGCTGCTGGCATGGCTATGTGGAATTGTGGCGTGGTTTGTGCTCTTGATACGGTCACGCTGGTGAGCCTCGCTGGCCACCGGCTGTTCGGAAAGGTCAACATGAATCGTGAAATGATTGACGGTGGGCAAGCAGCATCTAGCCAGCCGGCCCGCAGGATTCGGTGGAACCGATACGCGGTTGCATTTTCCGCCGCCACGCCCTTGGCCCTCTTGGGTGCAACTTTCTACACCACGACCGAAACCCACGTTCTAGATTGGCCAATGTGGGCAATTCCAATCGGCTTCTGGCGGGAATGGTGGATTTCTGGCGGGCGGATCGCCCTAGTCAATCTGGTTATCGGGCTGGCGCTTATTGCGGCAAACAGTCTTGCGGCTCGTGCCGCTGGCCGGCGAGGTGAGGCTGGCGCGCCGTTCGCGAAGCTGGCCTCCTACCTCGCAGTCGGATGGCTGATCTATTTTTCCCTTTTCTTTGCGCTTCATTCTGTGTCGCAGATAGCACCCTCTGCCCGCGAGGTATTCTCCGAGAGGCACATCGTTGATCTCTTGATGCATGCGAGATTTCAGGGGGGCGGGCGGTAATAATAGAGACAGCCTACCTGTTAAATGGGACCCAAATGACCGTCAACCAAGCCACGGCTTTGCCGAGATCAGGTGATCGGCGAGCAGGCGAATCCCGATTGGCCGCTCACCCTCACAGAGTTGGGCCTACGGGACTTCGGAACGTCGGCGTCCATGCCTTAAACAGTTGAGCACAAGGAAATGGAAGCTATTTGGGTTTGGCCTGCGGGCCGCGGCGCTGTTGCTGCGCCCACCACGGCAGTACAATACGGCTACAGTGATCCCAGTGCCGGAATCCCAGCTTCGCCGAGAAAATGGAGCAGGTGAACAGTGGAGCGATCGAGCTCAATGAAGTAAGCGGACGGGCAATATGGTGTATCCCGAAGGTTCATTCTCGCTCTCGGTTTCCGGGACAGGCCCCAATGGCAGATTGAGGCACGGACGCCGAAATCCTCAATGCTGGAGGGCCAGCGTTTCGGGAACGATTGATTACTCTTATGGCAGCGGCATGGCCAATACCAATGCCGCACACCCGCCCACAGCGGCTACCCGGGCAACTGGGACGAGCACAACCGCCGCCCCAGCCCCAGCGCCGCCGTCATTTTTGCTACCAGTTGTGGCTCTCTAACGGCGTGGCGAGGCGCAGCGAGGTGAATATTCTAAGACGACAAAAACTTATTCTTCGCCTCGCAATGGCCGGGATATTGGCCTTGGCTCTGGTGGCGACTGCGACCTGCACCCACATGTTCCCGTGGCCCGCCAGTTCCTCCGATGGCGGCGTGAATTGGCTGCTCCGAATGTTGGTTATTGCAATAATGGTGAGCCTCTCATTCCGCAGCGCGCCGCTCTGGCTCGGCCTGGTTTTGGTCTGTTTGCTGGCAAGGCGGGCGGACGACGACGGCACTGACACCAAATC
>JAJYZF010000113.1 GCA_021800165.1 Planctomycetota bacterium
GCGGCACAATGATCTTATTGTCACGCCCCAACTCATTATGTTCCCACTTAAAATGGTACCGCACAAACGGCAACACCTCCGGCTTGGCCTTAATCCCCTGCAACTCCACCATCAGATCATACTTCCCGTTCAATGGCGGAATCTTCCATTCCCGCAGCCGCGTCACATCCTTACGCACCGCCGGCATCGTGGTGGATGCAACAATGGCCCCCGTCTTCTGGTCCCGCACCTGCAACTTCACCCCCGTCACTTCTTGCCGATTGGCCAAGTCGCTCAAATTCACCCGTACTTCCAGCGCGTTAATCGATGGATAATACATAAACGCCGTATCAATACGCTTGCTCGCTCCATGATTCAGCGACCATAACCGCGCCGGGCGATGAAGCTTCCACGCAAAATTGCGGCGATAGAACAGCCTCTTGCCATTCGCCAAACCAACCTGAATCTGCGTGTAAAGCGACTCATAGGCCGTCGCCACAGGCCTCACTTCCACTATTTTTGTCTCACCCGGACCCAGCGTAAGTACCCGCTTCCGACGGGTCGGGGCACTTTGTTCCGGCACCACCTCCACCAAAGACCGTACCCGCATCGCTTTGCCACTAGGATTAAAAATGGCCACCTTGATATTCGCCGGACTGTTGGCCTTATCCTGCAACTGCCTTACCTGCACCACCGGCGCCGCCGAATCAAAGGTCACCCGCGGCATCGTCGCCACATTGGCGTAGCCACCCCCATGCGGTGCCCACTGGCTTTGCACCCAGCCACCACCAGGCACTTGCAGCCAGTCACGACCAATCCGAATCGCCACCGTCCGCCCCTCAATGTGCTTAATCCCAAAATCCTTCCACGGTATCGCCACCCGGCAGATCCAGCGGTTCCCCACTATATTGTTGACAATCTTCCAGTGCCCATGCCACACCCGCATCGCCGTACCCCGCGACTTAAACTTCTGCTGCCATATCGCTCCCTTGGCATTGAACATCACCTGATAAATCGGACTATCGGCCAATGTCGGCGAGGGATCCACGAATATCTCCACCGTATCATCAACCATCGCCAGATTGGAATTCATCCCGAAAGGTTTTGGATTCACCCGCGCCAGCAATTTGCCCCCCGGCGGCGTTTGCGTTTCCACCGCCACCAACAAATCCTTCGCGCTCCCACCCACCCAAAAATGCGCCGCCCATGGCGCTAACGTCCCCCCCGGCGCATTGACCGTAAACCCCGTCATTTCATCCGCACCCGCCCACTGGGACGCCTTAAACGCACCCCGCATCGCCGGAGCTTTCATCAACGGCAGCCGAATCCGCGGTATCGTATAGTGCCAACCCGTCGAACCCCGCGCCACACTCAATCCGCACCCCAATGCCGCCAACACCATCACCACCAATAATTTCCAATTCGTGCCAACGACCCGCATAATCATACTCCGCCAAAAACACCCAACATCCACAGCCCCCGCCCCGCAGCAGCGTTTTACCCCAACCGCTACTCCAATCCCCGCCCTCCACCGAATCATACAAAATCAGAAGTGCCCCACAAGTATTATTTTGCGCAAATCATATGCACTTTTTTACCGCTATCAAAGACACCCTCCCTTGACCACCAGGCCGCCCAACCTACTGCGGCACCCCCATCCAACTGCCACGCGGGTTCGACGGGGGGACCTTCCACGGGGTTTCGCTGATATACGGATCCCCGGTTTCCCCCATGTCCATTTGACCAGGATTCATTGCTGCCACATGTCCATCCATAAACAATACGTTCGCATTTCCGTTGTGGCGGAAGGCCGGCACCCCCGGTCCGTAGATAGTGTTCGGCGAAACCGTGTACGACAACTGGGGCACGCCCGACGCATCCACCGGCTCCGCGTCAAACAGATAGCCCGTATCCGCCGGATCGGCTATGAATTTCATATTTCCCCACCAGCCGGGAACTCCGCTTCTATACGGATCCGCCAAGAACTCGTTCATGCCGTAGCAATAACCCATACCCTCAAAAACATTCAAATAGCCGGTTGTTGTTGGCGGACCATTGGCAAACCCAACCGAAGGCACCACCGCCGGACAGGTCCAGATACCGGGCAGGCCATACTCGATGGCATAACTGTGGGGATATGTGTTCCATCCGGAATTTTCCGGCCAACTGCCGGCTCCGCCTCCTGTGGCTATCTGGCACAATGCGCCTAGCCACCCCATTCCGCTCCAGTCGGGCACCACCATGGCCCCCTGGTAATCGTCCTCATACACCGAAAACATGATGCCGAATTGCCGCATATTGCTTTCACATTCCACCCCCAAAGCCGCCTGCCGTGCCGCCGCCAACGCCGGCAAGAGCAGCGAAATTAAAATGGCAATAATGGAAATCACCACCAAAAGTTCAACCAGCGTAAATGCCCCGCGAACGACGCCCCATCGGCCATAAGCCGACGGAACCCCACTAGCCTTCGGCTTGCCCAGGGAACCATCCCCAACAATACCTCCGCCACCCGGCCACCGCAGCGCCAGTGCCTTAGGCCACGACTGATGCAGCAATCCATTGTTCACAGCAGCACTCCTTGAATCCAGCCAAGTTCCCACAGTCGCCAGCGGCCACGGGGCGGCGCAAACCCTGGCCAATCTCAGGCGACCGGCCGCCCGCGCCGCAACAGCAGCACCCCCGCTGCCAACCCAACCACCAAGCTAATGCCCGTCGGCTCAGGAACCTGGCTTATGTCGGCAATTTGCGCTGCCGTCAGCGCCGTCCCCCAGATACGCACGTTATCCATGTAAGCTCCACCGCCACCCACCATCAACGGATCCGTGGGGTCGGTCGCCAACGTTTCCATCGGTGAACTGCCACCCATATTGGCTACGCCATTGACATAGAACTCCAACGACGGGCTTGCTCCAACGGTTACCACCACCGCCACATTGGTCCACACGCCAGCGTTCAGCACTATCGATCCATTAAGCTGCGTTTGTCCGTTTACATCATAACCATTAAACTGCAGCGGCGACCCTGCCGTCGCCTGCAAAAGCCAGCCCGGCTGGTTGCTGCGGGAGTTGCCTTTGTAGGCAATCAGAACGTTGCTTTTATTGGACGGCAGCTTAACCCAGGCATCAACAGTCATTTGCTGATCGCCCGCCCCACCATTGTTATCCAGAGAGAAGCTATCGCCCCAAGGTGACGTGGTACCGCCACTGGCATTAGGCATTGCCAAGGTGGCCGACGGGTAATTTGTTTCGCCTTGGGCCTCGGCGAAATAGCCGGAATCGGCACTCCCGTCCGGTGTATTCGAACTGTAGCTGAAATTTGCGCCCCCATCACTGGTAGTATCGATAATCCCGGCCGTGCCTCCGATAGTACCGAAATTCTCCACGGTCGGCGTTCCCGTAGGGCTGCCCGGGGGATTTTCAAACGGAAGGTAATAGTCCGCCGTCGGCACCACTGACCCCTGCGCCGCTCCCGGCAACACCACGCCCGCCGTGGCTACGGCCGCCACCAGCGCCGCTGCGCTCACACCACAAAACCTGACCTTGGTGCTATCCATTTTTGTCCCGATTCTCGTAAGCATAACACTCTCCTTATAAAAAATGCGCTTACAATCTCCTCGCGATTCGCCTCTCGTACTACACCGCACGGGCCGCTCGCCGCAGGACTCCAAAACCAGTCAACAAACTTATTCTACACATTCGCCTCTTCCTCTGCAAGCAAAATCTACTGGACTTTTGCGCAAATCTTATGCACTTTTTTACCGGGCCAACCGCCTGAATCCCCCCCCGATCCTCCCATTCCAGCCCACCTATACTCCATAACCAATGCCACAGCCACGCTTACCCGTCAGCGGAAGCTTCAACACCTGCAATTCATCAAACCAACACCGCCGACCGAATCGGTTCATGCGCATCCTCATGCATGAATTGCCCAGCCGGCCCGTAGCACCTTCGCACTTACTTAGGGTATTGATGAAACGCATGAATCATCTTACGGCCCGCAACACAATTGGCCAACGCATAGCCGCAATACGCACCACACTTGATCTGCGGCCGCGGATCCTCTCGAAACCGGCAATTATTGAACTCAATCCATGTCGGCGGACCCGCCTTGGCCCCCGCCAACACCGCCACATCCCCCGTTATCATGGAGGAATCAACCGCCACATTGGCCGTAGGCCCCAGAATAAAGGCCGGCGTCTCTGGAAACCGCCGCACCCCACTGATGACGATATCCAGCGTGTTGAAATCCACGTTGGTTTCGCCCCGAGCCCGCAAAACCACCGTTCGAAAATGTCCGCCATCCCCATCCACGCGCATGCCGTCAAAGCAGTACGTGCCGGCATTAATCCCACCATGATCAATTTGCACCACGGTATGCACATCGTAAGTGGTGAAAAGCTCTCCCACCACGCTGCCTCCCCTGTGGAAATGCAGCGCCGTGTTACAAAACTGGGCGGTACAGCGGAGAAATAAATAATCCAGATTTTGATCCGACAGCGTTAAAAAACCCGTGTGACAATGTACAAAATTCACATCCGAAAGCGTCATATCAGCCGAGCAGATATACGAATGACTTCCGCACACAAACCCCCGGCCCATGTCGCTAAACGTCAACTTCGAAAACATCCCATTGCCAAATCCATAACCCGTCGGCGAATTGACGCTGATCCCCTTACCCGCCCGATGTGCGCCCAGAAACTGCAAATCCTTGACCACCACGCCGCCCGATCCATCAATGGACAACATCGTGCCCCCTTTAGGCCCACCCCAAAGCAGCGCGGTCACCCCGGGACCAGCCGCACCTCGGATTTCCATATTCCAGGTCGCCGGCCCTAATTTCAGCGGGGCGGTGATGCGGTACAGCCCCGGCGGAAAAACCACCAGACCCCGCGCCGCGGACCACCGCGAAAAGTTGATGGGACCAGCCAAACTCGCCGCATGGATCGCCCTCTCAATGGCGGCAGTATCATCATGCTTGCCGTCGCCTACCGCCCCAAAATCCTTAACTGAGACTGCGTACGAATATACTAATCCGGTGCCCGTGTGCAGCGCCGGGCCGGCTGCCCCTGCGGTCCCCGTTGGCCGCACGGCCAACGTCGCCCCAAATTCCACCACCAACCCCGCCAAAACCACCCCCATCCCCACCAGCGCCGCCCATCGTTTCTTACGCCACACCATCGCTATTTCCTCGCTTCAGCACCACCAGCCTGCACCCGCATGCTCCAGGCGACATCCATCCTCTCCGTGCTACCGCCCGCGGCGATGCCAAACCTACCGCGAAAACCGGAGAAGATATTTGGCAATGACCGGTCCGTCCATGCCTTAGCGCAACAACCACAGGCCTATTCTGAATCTCCATGATTCAAAAATAAGCACGCAACAAACTTGTGCGCCCGGCCGCTATTCGTGACGCATTCAACCTCTCACGCCGTCGTTTCAGAAGCAACAGCCCAGCCCAAGCCCCCCCAAAAAGCGCCAAAGCGCCAGGTTCGGGAACCGGCTGGCCACTGACAGCAAAAATGGCCGTCTGCGTTGATGAACTGGTCCCCGAACTGGAAACCACCGTAAATGCCAAAGATTCAAGCGTATCCCCACTAAGGTTCAAGCCGGTCGACAGTGTCGTACTACCATTCACATAGCCGTCTAAGTTCTCCAGATTTAAGGTGGACTGATAAAATTCCGCCGTCGGGTTGTCTTCAAAACCCCGAGGACTCGAAATCCATCCAACGCCACTCAACACAGGCGTATAACTGTTACCGTCGGGGGTAGTACCGCCTCCTGATCCGGAAAACCAATCTGGCGCGCCGTAATCAGTGACCACCGTCACAGAGGCATCAGCCGAGTTAAGCAGATTCAGCGTGACAGCACCAGTGGTTGAGGAGCTTGCGTAACCACTGGTGTCCAAGACCGAAAGAGATGTGTATTTTCCAGGCTGCACCAAGTCAAGGGTGCCAGTTGATGGAGCCGAGCCACCAAAGACCGGCGTACCAAACGTGGGGCTAAATAACAACAACACGTTGTTATTCCCACCAAATTGTCCTAATTGGTACGTTGCTGCAAAGTTTGAGCCGGTGTAGTCGACCTGACCATTGCTCGGCATTCCGTCTATCAGTTCGCCCGATAGCCCCGTCTGGTAGAAATAATTACCGCTAGTGGAATTTCCACCGCCAAAGGTCGCCGTCACATACCCGCTGAAGTTGCTGCCACCATTGCCGTTAGAGGTTGCAGTATCGGGCACCATAAGTCCGTCGTTGTACCCGGTAAGCGCAACCGGGCTAAGCACCACCGCAGCCGAAGCCGGACCCGTCGTCCCCCAAGCGGCTACCGCCGCCACCAGCGCCGCCGCACCAATACCACAAAGCCCCGCACTGGTCTTGGCCATTTTGGTTCCGCTTTTCGTAGGCATAACACTCTCCTTATAAAAAATGCAACTACTATTTTACTGCGCTTCGCTGGCCGCGCTACACCACACGACCAGCTCACCGCAGGACTGCTCCAGCAGTTTAAGCTTTATGTTATTCTTTTCACTCGACCCCCGCAAGTAAAATCTACTGGACTTTTGCGCAAATCTTATGCACTTTTTTACCAGGCCAATTCCTGAATTCCTACCTCAATCCTCCCGTTTCAGCCCCACCCACGTCCTATAACCGTTATCATAACCATCTCGATCCACCGCCAACCTGCAATGCCAACCAACCTTCACGGCGCTGCTGACATGTCGATGTCTCCACCTACCTCCCATACCATCACTGGGCTGATTTCTTTCTGCCCAATTTCTCCCGCAACCCACCTTGTCGATACAGCCATCGAATCTCCCGCATCGTCAACGGCCGGTTGAACACCAGCAGCGGACCGATCAGACACGGTTCGCCCGCATCTTCCACCACGCACAAATGGCCAGGCGGTCCCGCGGCCTTAGCTAAAGAAGGTTCGTCCGTTTCAACCCATGGATTACCATCAAGGGACAGCATAAAAGATCTTGACTTCCAGTTAAACACCAGCAAATGCCATTGCCCCGTCTCCCAGCGAAAATTCCAATCGGCAACAGCGCCGGCCCCCTTAGGACCTGCTCCGATCATGTAAACCGCCGTGGGCGCGAGCATGAAAAACCTTCCGTCATCCCGACCCGTCAAAAAATAATCCCACAATCCCGGCTTGCTCCAATGATGCGCACTCACCCATACCGCCAGCCCACCTGGCTTGCCTAAATCGATATTGTCCTTCGTTGTGTAGATAACTTTCTGCCAAACCCGGGAACTCGAGGTTTCTAGCGCATTGCCGTAAAGCCCGCGTCTAAATTCGATGGGACCATTAACCTTTATCGCTGCACCGCTTCCACCCGACATGGCGGCGTTCAAAAGTCGATGCCGAAAGTTCAGATAAAATGTGATCGCCGTATTAAATCTGACCACCGCAGGATTCGTCCCCGCCGTCATGTCTCGCAGCAGCGCTTCTTGCGATTGCCCACCAGTCTCCACCGCCACACACTGCCGCAGACCCGCTTGGCTAACGGCAACCGGCTTCTTCGACGCTGCCCCTGAAGACCCTCGCGAGCCTTGGGCACAGCCCGCCAAACCGATCAGCAAGACGCCCAGGAAAAGCATCCCCACGCCATCCCCTCCCAAAAGCCATTTCGATAATAAAGCTAACACGCTTTTCATGAATGTTACCTCTCGATCGTTAGGCGACCACAGGCAGAGCTTCGCGACCGGGGTGGTGGCAGGCCCCGCCCCTCTTGCCGTGGCCGACAAGTCAACTTGGTGCCACAGCATCAAGGATCCCGACAGCCATCGGGGCTATAATCAGCCCAAGCGAACTGATTATCTCACCAAATCCTTTCTCAATGTCCCACCTCCGCACCCGCCGCCTTTACCAGCAGCATCTTAAAATCATCTTTCTTCAAGTGAAACACAATCTCTCCGCCCGCGGTCACACGCACGTTTTTTTTCGTTTCCATGTTGATGACGCTTAAACGTCCCGGCAAATGCACCGCCGCGCGATTGAGCCTCACCCGAATCATCCCCCCATGGCCCCAATCGCACACCACCACCACCGCTTGGCCACCCTTGCGCTTGGCCACCACAATCGACGAGGTCTTATCCCCATACACCCGCATCGGATAGTTACGCCGCCAATAATCCCACGTCTTGGTGCTTGGCATACCGTAGCCAAAAGCCATCAACCGCGTCAGACTCTCCGCATACACCGGATCCCACTCCCATCCCCGTATCTCCAGAGTCAACATGACCCCCGCATACGTCCGTTGAATCCACGCCAGCCGAGCCGGTGACTTGCTAAATAAACCGAGTAAGCCCACCGGAACATTCCCAAACTGACGTCCAATAGCCTCCGTCAGCAGAAACGCCCGGCTGAATCGGCTCTGAAATGGGCTGCTCCCATATTTGTCCTCCAAATCCAGATCAATCCGCGCAAAGGCCAAAACTGGCGCTATGGCCGTATTGGTCATGTGAATCATATTCAAATCCGGCTTGTGCAACTCGGTATCCAGCACCGCCGTCCGCCGCACCAGCGCCCGCTCATCCCACAAACTGGTCGCCGGCTGCACGTAACCATCCGGCAGCCGATACGCATTGGTCAACACCGTGTTAAAATCGGATTTCAAAAACATGTTGTCCCAGTAGATGCAATCGTCAAATGTGCCCAGCAATTTGTTGTAATACCACTCCGCAAAATCCCGGAAACTACGGCATGGATTGACCGTAAAATCCCAATATTGCCCAAAGGAATATTCCCGTGTCGGGTATACATGCCGATCCCATTCATTAAGATACGTCCTGCCCGCTCGCGTGTCCACACGCATCGCCGCCGCATTGGTATACGTAATAATAAGCCCATGCGGATTCTGCGCAATGCCGTTAAAGAGTCCCTCCAAGGCCCCTTTGTACCGCCGTACGGCTTGCGCCACACTGACCTTGCGATAACCCTTTAACCACTTGGCAATAAACTTTTGGCTGACATGGCCGGTTTTTCTCGTTAGTGCGAATTGCTTGTATATCGAAAAATCATGCCCCCGCGGATAAATATCCCCAAAGGCGTTGCGACAACCCCAATAAATGCACGCTCCGCCGAAAACCATTCGATAGGCATGAGGTGCGGCATACCCAGAGGTCCACAGCCGCCAGTTCTTCGGCATCGGTTTGATCGGCGTTGCCTGAAAACCCAGAACAATAGTGTGCACCGTCCTTAAACGCGCCGGCTTGGCCACCAGATTCATCCGCAATTCCAACGTCCCATCGCCCTTACGCACCAATTCCTGGCACGGCCTTTTCGCCTGGTAATCCACCCAACCCGCATCATTATCCCCAAACGCGGCAATCCCCCGCACCGGGCCTCCCGTCCAGATGTACGGCACAAACGACCCGATAATGCTGTTCCGCGGAGCTTCACTGCCATTCCACACCTCACCCACACCCGCCGGAACCTTCCCCGAATAATTAAACCGTAAACCATCCGTACAGGCCGTCATCAACGGCATTTCCTTATTCACCATCGGTATCACCAAGACCACCGAATCCAGCTTCTCCTGCGTCGGCTCCAACCGCAGCGTCGTTTTCATCATCCCGTCATAATCCCACACGCTCCGGCTGTTTCCCTTCAGCGGACCCGCCTGCCAATCCGCCACCGCCACCACCCGCGTCGGCTTCACCTCGGTAAAGTGCAATATCCCATGCCCCACAAACCGCTTCCCAC
>JAJYZF010000038.1 GCA_021800165.1 Planctomycetota bacterium
CGCCGCCCTCACTTTGCAGCATAGTATTGAGCAAAACACGCAGCAACCGCGCCATTCGGCCGGAAGCGTCGGCCACGCCGGTCTGGGCCACCAGCCTATAGCTCGTCTCCGCCGCCAGCACCCCGGTCTGGTCCTTAAGCCGCACCACCTGTCGGCCCGCTGCTCCGCCCGCCAACCACGATACCGGCTGCCCTTGTTGAATCTGGCTTTGATGGTAGCAGCGCAGCGCTCCATCCAAAATTTGTAGTTCGCCCGGGCGCTTGGCCGTAACGGTCAACTTTTCCAGCGGCCGCGCCGTGCCATCGGGCCGCAAGCCATCCACGCTTCCCAAGCCCGATCCATCTTTGCTGCCGCCATTCATAGTCACCAAAAAAAATGGGGTCAGGACCCGTTACTCCCCTGGTAACAATTCCTACGCCCCGGAAAAATGGTACCTGACCCCTTTATTTCTCGCGCTATCGCGCTGCCGTGATGGCCAACACCACTGGAATGCCCGACCAAGGCGGACCCGGCAGAATATCGATGGTAGAGATTTCATCCTGCGGGTGCGGGTTGGTCCACTCCATGGTGTACGCCACGGCATAAAATGGGGTGCCGGAATAACGCCGCTGCCAGGCGATCTGGGCCTTGGGCAGCGGAACCGGATGCTGCTGGCGGTAATTCGCCACTTCATGGTTGGCATAGATGGGCACATTCACGGATGAGCCATTGGCATAATGAATGACATAACGCGCCACTTCCACGTTCTGGCCCGGCCGCGGCTGGCGGAGAATTTTTGCAGCCTGCAAAAAGAACAAAGCGTTCGCTTTCCGCTTGACCGCAATACCCACAACCTGGGCCGGCGGATGATTGGGCACGCCCGGGCCGTTAAGCATGATGCACGTTGGTACCGGCGAAGTCGCAAAGTGATAAATGTTGTACGGAACCCCGCCCAGCGTTTGCCGCCCATGCGGGAAATCGGCAAAGGTGAAGCGTTTATTCCCGAACCAGCCTCGGGTCCCGGTAAATTGCGTACATTTTCCGACCAGCCGCACGGGTGTGTAACGCAGATGCGTATCCCCGGCGATGACCGGAGCGCCCCCGGTAAACGACGCATGAAATGCCGCCAGCAAAGCCTGCAGAAGATTGCGCTTTTTCACGGCGTTGATCGGCATGGATTCCCGGCCGGGCGGGCGGAAGTCCAGATTAAAAAGCACCATGCCCCCTTGACCGCGTGGAAAGGCCATCATGCCGCCCACGTTGTCGATCGGTTGCACCTTCCGGTCAAAGCCGGCCGAGCGTTTGATCCAGAGGTAGATGTTATCAATACCGACCATGCCCCCTGGGCTTCCATTATGTTGCCACCGCGTAATGCGCAGGGTTAGCGCCCGGGTGGTCACGGGATGTGGAAAGGCAAAACGCTGCCGCCGGTTATTGGGCTGCGTGTTAAAAAGCAGCGGAGGTTGTCCCGGGAAGCTCAGCTTGACCTGCGTGGTGGGCTGATAAAACGTATTGCCGATCCAGGTCCACCCGGTAATCGTGACCGGTTGCGGAAAATGAATCGGTATCCGATTGCCCTTGACTGGGAAGTCGATAATCAGCGGCCAGCCGGAATCACTCCGAAATCCATTGACGATCAGTGGATAGCCGCCGAAGGTGGAGGTACCAAAAGGCGCCGCGTCATGGTAGTCGATGACGTATTTGTATTCATGGCTTGATACGTAATAGCCGGCCTGCCACGGAAAAATCCGGCGCGAAGAATATTCCACCAGATCCTGATTGCTTAGACCCATGGCCCATGCCGGGCGCGCCGCGGCGAAGCGGACGTGGTCGACGGCGAACCGACGGATCATAAAATGAAAGCCGGTGAGCTTATTAAAACTCGCCAGGCCCGCCGGGGTCAGCCCGTTAAGCACCATCCACCCGCCGGCCTGATTAAAGGCCCGCACCGCCGCGCGATGGGCCGCCAAAACCGCCAGATTTTCCGGCGTCGCCTGAATCACCGCGGTTTGGATCGCAGCCGGTGTAATCGCCTGCAATGGCCCCTGCCGCCGCTGGAAAGCCACGCCGATTTTGCGCATGGCCTCCAGCAAGGGACTGCCCGTTGCGGCCACCACTTTCACCGGCCGGTGAATCAGTACGTAATGTTGCGCGGCATTGAGCAAATTCAGCAGCAGCGTCTGGGCCACGGCATTGCTCTTAAGCGTGGTCCCGATCCGCAACTGCGACAAATACAACATGCCCTTGCCCACCGGAACTTCCACCAGCGCCGCGTCCGCCAGCCGATTGCCGCACACCACCAACGGAGTGGCGGCCCGTTGGGGCCGGTGGTACGGATGCACGGCGATGATCTGGCGTTGTCCCCAGGTAAAAAAATCTTTCTGGCGCAGCCCACGCAACACCCGTCCCGAGAAATTCATGCCAAAGCCCGTGTAGCAGATATTCTCCGCCGTCCGCAGGTTCGCCGGCGTAGACTCGTACACCAGCGGATGTTTCTGTTCCAGCACAATCACCCGCCGACCGCTTAGCGCCCAGGCCGCCAGCCGGGAGGATCCGCTTTGCCGGGCGCTCAAGGCATTGGGACCCACCAACAGAACCTGCAGCCCGCCGGGCAGTGTGCTGAGCGTTTTTACCGGAGTAAAGCCGATATGATGATCGCGCAAGAACGCGGTGAGCTTATGGTGCGGGTCCCACACGCCGAAATTCGCGGCGGTGAGCGCTGCCACTCCCGTCATTTTGGGTTGGGTATCGCCAGTGGGTAAAATAGAGATGTGCTTGGTATCCTGGTACACCACCCGGTTGGCCACCAGCAGCTTGAGGTGCCAGGTACCGTTGGTGCGTGTGGTTTCCCGCGGCATTTGCAGCACCATCGTGAACTTCTTCGATGTTCCCGCCGGCACGGCGTACACGCTGGAGGCCCTGGCAATATCATGCCCGGCGACCGCCCAGGTCCAGGCCAGGGTGATGGGGGCATCGGAATGGGTATCATTAAAAATGCCCATCCGCCTCGGCACCGCCCGCCCGGAGCCAAAAGTCCAGTTCCAGTTCTTGCAAAAGACCGCCCGCGGGGCCATGGATTTGTACACCCGGTTGCCGGTGTAAGCCGCACCGGTCCAGAAATCCCAGGCTCCGTACTGATCCCACCGGTAGCCCTGTTGCAGAATGGTTTCCAGTTTCCCCGCCGCCTGATGCATGATCCGGTTGCTGGAAAATACGCCCGGACCGCCGATCACCGCCAGTCCGGGGTGGCTGCCGTTGATAAAATAATCCTCGCCGATAAAACGCGGGCGCTTTTTATCCCACACCCACGCGCCGCGGGTGAAATGCGGATGGTTGACCGGATGCCACACCCAGTGGGAACCGCCGCGCCCGCCGCCATTGACATTGGCCTGGTAGGCCAGAGGCGGATAAGCCGACCATGGCCCGGTGATGTAGTGATTGCCGCAGATCGGCAAAGTCTCCTCGGTGGTGGCCCCGCCGCCATCCGACATGGTGAAGCGCGTGGGGTCTACCTTCAGCGCGGCCTCGGAAACCCGGGTCTCTACCGGGGTCCAGCGGGCCACCTGATTAAGATTATTAATATTTACATACATAAACTCGTTTTCCAGCGACCATACCATGATCGCTGGATGATTGCGATAGCCGCGAATCCAGGCCACCACCTGCTGCCGCCAGTGTTTCGCCAGGGCCATGTGCGGCTCATACCCGATGACTTCGCCGTCGAGAATACCCTGGTCCCGCACCACCACGCCATGGCGGTCCAAAAAGTCCAGGGCCTGCTGCGGGGCCATGCCCAACCAGCGCCGTCCCACCCAGAACCGCATCATGGTTTCATGTTTCTTTTTCTGCGACGCCAGCCATTGCCGGGCGCTGCTGCCGCCGTGCTGGTCACACCAACCGTGGAAGACCACCCCGTTAAGCTCAAAATTGATACCGTCGGCCGTCCATTGCCGAAATCCAAAGGTGGTGTTTTTGACATCCGCACGATGGCCGTTAAGCATCACCAGAGTCCGCAACGTATACAGGTGCGGCGCATTGGGCCACCACAAAATGGGATGGACCCAGGAACCCGATACCTGCAATTTTTCCACCGCGCCGGCGGCCACCTGAAAATGCTCCGCCGGCAGCTTTTTGGCGATTCGCCCGGTCCGGGGCGATAGCGCTTCGCAGATCACCTCGCCCGTCTGGGCCTGGGTCGTGGTGTTGCGAACCTTGACCTGCACATCCAAAAGGTGTTGTTGCACATTGGGTTTAACAAACACGTTGCTCGCATACACCGCGCCGGTGGCCACCAGCCGGGGCCGCACCAATATCCCCGAGGCGCTGCGGTTCCAGATCGGATAGACCAGATTCTGAAATCCCCTGGACAACAGTGCCATCGGATAAGAAAATTCCTGCTTCAGCACCAGCGGATTTTTCGGATCATTGACATAACCATACCACGCATCGCGAATGCCCACCCAGATTTCATTGATTCCCGGATGCATCGCCCGACTGATATCCATGCGGAACCGCGCATAAGGGGCATTGCAAAAGCCGCAATATTTGCCGTTCACAAATACCGTGGTGTTCAGATTGTTGAGGGGAAAAACCAGGTGAAAACCATCTCCCGCGTACGATTCCGGAACCAGCACCCGGCACCGGTACCACAAGCGGTGGCAATACCGCAAATCCGGACGCTCCACATTTTTATTGCCCGGCACCGCTATGGCCGTCCACAAGGGATGCTGCGGCAAATGCCCGATCGGCACACCCGCCCGCGTGGGCAGCAACTGCCCGTCCCGGCAGATCTGCCAAAGCCCGGCCAGCGAAATACTGGTCCGGACGGCTCCGCCGGCGGCCGCGGGCAGGCGATAAACGGTGGCCGCCGCCTCTTGATCCAGCTTGGAAGGCTTCCAGGTTCCCGGAGCATAGGGGCCATTGGGGCTAAAGTGCCCGGCGTAAAGGCATATCGCGTTGCAGCCAAAGAGAACCCGCTGCCATTGCAACGGCAACTTGGGCGCACGGCGATTGGCCTCGATCGCGGCCCGGATGGCTTGGCGGGTCGGCACCGGGCCGCGACCGTGATACGTAGCATACGGAAGCAGACGCACCTCAAAGGTATGCCGGCCCGCCGCCACGTGGACCTTGCCCACGTGCAGCCAGGAAACCTGACACCAGGTCGTCAACGTCATCATATCCACCGTCGGCGCGTTGGGGCTTACGCGATGCCACGGGCCGCGGTCCACCCGCCAGGAAAACGGCGCCCGTGCGAATTCAAAACCAATGCGCATCCACACCTGATAATTTTCGGCGGCCGGACACTTGAAATTATAGCGGATTCTCAAGCCCCGCAGCGGCACAACCTGTTGGCTCTGCTGCGGCGAAAGATTGTAGCTAAGCCAGTGGCCGCCGTACAAAAACTTCGTGCGTCCCCAGCCTTGCAGCTTCGGCTTGAGGGTGGCGGGGCTGAAGCCGGCGGGTTTGGCCCCGGCAATCCACACCCATTTTGTTGCCCCGGTGCCGGCCGCGTTGACCCTGCTGACCAACAACAATGCGACCGCAAGCCCCACCCATCTGAAAACCCCGCAGCCATCCGCAGATCTGTTTCTTATTTTCATGCTGTTGAATTCCTTTTGTACGCGATGATTTCCGGGCGGCTTGGCAGGCCGTGCCCCGTAGCCCGTTGGCTACAAGCCGACCATTGTCAACGATCCGCCCGGCCAATACAATAGCAATTATGTCTTATTTTTGCCGTTATGTTCGAATGTATCTGGGCCGCCGGGCCGTGCGGCCGTCCCGACGCTGTTATGACCATGCCTCGGCAAGCCGGTGCGAGCGCCATTTTTGGAGAAATTGCCATGAACTGGCTCCAAACCATTAACGCCAATATCGAGGCCGCCAACTGGGACGGCCCCTGTTTCCGCCCTTACCAATGCGGTATCGATTATATCCGCGAGTCGCTTCCCGCGCAGCGCCTCTTCACGCACGCCATGGATCCCATCGGCAGTTGGATCTACGTATTGCGTGGCTCGCTTCGTTATGCCCGCGGCGAAGATCGGCACGTTGTCACCGCCGGTCAGGCTCTTATTACCCGGCGGCCGGAACCCGGCAGTATCCTTCGCGCAGGTACCCCGGAAGCTCCGCTCCATTATCTGTGGATCCACGTCGTTGGAGAACCTGCCCTGAGCTTCTTCGATTACCTGCACCATAAGTATGGCCAGATTCAAAATATTCCACTGGCCAGTCCGGCGGTAAGCCGCGGCCGAAGAATCATCCGTCTGGCCCTGCAAAGCCCCGTCCGTTCGGTTCATTTCTGGTCCACCGAGGCCTATCACTGGCTGGATGCCTGGTGGCAAGCGATGCAAGAACAGAAATCATCCATCGACCGCGATGCCGCGAGTGTGCCAACCCTTGGCCGACTCTTACCCAACGAGCCGGGAAATTTTAAGGCTTTTGCCCGCGAGATGGGCTATTCCCGGGCGTACCTGACCCAAAAACTCTCCGCTGAATGGGGAGTCACGCCGGGGCGGGCCTTGCGCGAAGTGCGCCTCCGCCAAGCCGCCCAACTCCTGCGCAGCACCAAATTGAGTATAAGTGAAATTGGTGATAAGACCGGCTACGCGACCACCTCGGGCTTTATTTGCGCCTTTGTTCGCCTGTATAAAGAAACGCCGGCTCGTTATCGCCGATTGCACCGCTGACACCCCGGCACCAACGCACTGCGGATTTGCCACCTGTCCCGCGGATGCCCGCATCGCCGCGGCAAACGTCAACTGCCGCTGCGCTATACAGTTGGGGCCGAGGCCACTTCCTCAACGAAATACGTGTTGTCCTCCGCCCACCACGATCCTGCCGATGGCCCCGAAACGACCACGACCCGTTCCGTGTCGGCCCGTGGTCCAGAGGACATCCACACGCGAAACATCGATCCAGTGGAGGGACAGATGCACACAGGCGGCCTGCCCCTTTTGCGGTATGGGAAAAGCCACCACTTTCTTAAAGGCACAAATGCCATCCGGATCGTAGCCACGGACGATGCAGCTATCCTGCTCGTGACGATAGTTCACCGCGACATCCATGGAATGCATCGTAAACGGTTTGCCATTCGACTGGACAATGCCGAAATTCCGTCCCCAGGTCATCGAGAAGAGCATGGTTTCCGGCCAGCCGCCCGGCCATACATGTTTCTTTTGGGGCTGTTTTTTCCCCTGCACCTGCAGAAACTCTCCGCCGCCCCAACCAAAGACCCGAAAACCGTTCGACTCCACCTGGCGGAGCAGGGTACCTATCTTGAGCGAACCGAATTTCAGGCTTACCAATGGCGATGATGCACACCACACCCCCCGGATGATATTGGATGTTATGCTGCGCTGCTGGGCGGGACCATAGCCCACAACCCCGAAATAATGAACCTTGGCGGGTCGTAATCCCGCCGAGATCGTTTTCGAAACAACGGCTCCAACATCGACAAAATGGGTCATCGCCCCGGGTGCCGCCCCCCATGCGACGATATAACCCGCCGCGCCCGGAACCGCCGACCAACGCAACGTGGCCGCGTGCCGGCTGACGGTGACGCTGCGCAAGCGGGGTGCCGCCGGCGCACCCGCCTGAGTGACGCTGATCTGCCGCACCGTGACGGCTACGTCGTCAAGGTTGCGGATTTTCACCGCGTGCAAACCCGGCGTAAGGGCGATGGAACCGCCGACGGAGCTGCCATCGGCACCCTTGGCGACCGGCACGGAATCCACCAACATGAGAAAATGCCCCGTTCCGCTGGTGGTTGCCGTGAACCTGTATTGACCCGCCGTTGGCACCAAGATGTTCCAACTTATCCAGCCGCCCATGCGTTTGATCACACCCGTGGCATCGCTGTAGGTCCACGTCTGGCGCGGCGGATTATCATACGCCAGCGTGGCCTTGGCCGGGGTGAGCACGGTGGGTACCAAAGTTCCATTGCTGACCGCGGGCGGCAAATCAGCCATCACCTGCTTATACCCGGCCAGCTTGGGCGTATGCTGGTCAAAAATATCCGGTCTGCCCAGGGGCGAGCTCATCACCACAGAATAAGCGCCACCGCTGGCACAAAATACGATCGGCACATTGCCGCCCGCGGCCAGATAATCCCGGAGGGTATCAGCCGTAAACCGCCGGACACTCGGGGCGACATTGGCGGCCATCGTTACCCCATTGGGACTGTCCCCGCCGATTTCAAAACCGCCTTCATAACCCGCGGTGCGCAGGCCATAGGCCCGCGCCCAGTCGGTCTCCGTCCGCCAGACGGGCGTGGTGTTTTTCAAGCCCGAGGCGAGGATCGGCCCGGTCGTAGCCACCCGCACGGCATTGATGAAAATGGTTCCCCGTCCGGATCCTTTAATCAACGCCAGCTTATGGACCCCGGCGGTATGAATGTCCGCGGGGCCGACCGTGTACCATTGGTACGCCCCGGCCTGGGGGGTTATATTCGGCGGCCAAGTTTGATGAAGAATGTGGTGGCCAAGGCGTACCTGCAAACTGTCATTGGCCGCCGTGGATGACGACGCGAGCACCTCCACATCACATACACCGGCCGGCAGATTTATTTTCTGCGTCAGGCTGCCTCCGGATTGCAGATAAGCCGCCTGGGCACCGTATACGGCCTGCGGGCGCGGAGGCATGGCCTTGGCCGACGGGGCCAAGACGTAGGTAAAATTGATTGGCCCGGCCACATGGCCGGACGGGCCGCGGTGAAACACCCACTGCCTGGAGAGCCAATACGCCCTGGGCATCGTTACGGATTCAGCGCAGTCAACGCGAATGTCCGGAGTGGTTTGCAGGGTGGTATTGGGGCCATAATAGGAATCGCGTCTGGTCCAGGAAGAAATCAGCGAAATCAGGTAGTAATGATGATGGGCCTTGAGTTCCACCGGGCCGACGTTCGCATAGGCATAGTGGCCCACCGGCTGGTGGGCCGTGGCGATACCCACGCTGCGCAACATAAGCTTCCGGTGGGAATTGAGCAGAAAGATAACGTGGGTCGCCCAGTCGCCTTTGGCGACGTAATAGCCGATCGATTGCAGATCCAGATTGTGATTGCCAACGGTAAAGCGATACCCCACGCCTTGATTACCCTTCTGCGACGACTTGAGCAGCGAACCAAGATGGGTGGCAACGGCGGCGGATGTGGGGGAGGAATTGGCGCCCACCAGGCCGGCGGCACCGGAGAATCTCCAATGGGCATGAAGGGGGGCGGCCTGGACCGTCGCGGCCGCGACGACGGGCATCTGAAAATGGCGGTTGCTGATTTTTACCGCACCCAGACCGCTGTTGTTATTGACGGTGTTGTACCAGCCGCCGCCGGCTGCGTACAGATAGTAATTCAACGGATGCGGATGCGCCACATGGTGCCCATTCTCATTGTTAAAATAATTGGCCAGGAATTGCAGCGTCAGGTCCGCGGTGTTGTTGTAATTGCCGTACTGAAATTCAAACACCGGCCGCACCACCCGCATCATGGCGGCATTGCCCCAGACCCGGCGAAAGGCGTCGCTGATCTCTTTGGTGCGCAGTATCCACCAGCGCTGGCCCAACAGTGTCGGATTGGTGGTGTGATCGTAGCTGATAATAAGGCCATTGCGGGAGCGGTCTTTTACCGCCCGCAGAGCCAGTTGGGAGCACAGATCGTGTTGATAAAACCCGCCGTTCCACACTTCGTTGGAATATTCCAGGTAAAGGCGCAAATTGGAATTCAGCGGCGGCCAGGCGGGATCCACCTGCCGACTTCTGTACGGATTACCGTGCGCATCAAACCCATATTTCAGGGCCAGGGCCAACTTGTGCAGATAGCCGTTGTCCGCCGGCATGGGAATATTCATCCACATATCTTTGCCGGTCTCATTGCAAAGCTCGACCGCGTATTCCAAAGCGCCTCCAGCGCCTTGATACGCACAATGCACCCCGGTTTGGGAAGAAAAGTTGGGCCGAAGCCGCTGGCTCCAATGCACCAGTTTATTACCGCCGTTGTCCCCGTACGGACTGTTCATGGCCAGAAAGTCCATGAATCGGATGGCCGTGAATTTGCTGATCAATTTCTTATACGGCGCGGTAAATGTGGTGGCGGACGGGTAGCTGGTAGACGCGCCAATCGCAATGGGACGCATCAGGCGGATATCCGTGACGCCCGTGGCGTGCTGGTCGGTGGGCAGCCGCCGCGTATGGGTAAGCACCATCTGGGCCTTGTGGCCGGCGCCCAGACGTATGACCTCAGTGGTGGTATTGTCGGCGGGATCATAATGGCTGGAGATAACACGGTTTTTTATCCAGGCGATAGTCGCTTTCGCCCGCCCTTTGAAGGTAAGCGTGTACGTGCCGGCGGCGCTGGCGTGCTGAGTAAAGAGCACAAAGCTCGCATTGCCGGTGGGCCAACCATGGGCACTTAAGTGGGGCGAAAGTTGCCCAATGCGGCAGGTTTTTATCACATCCGCAAACATCAGGCCGGGGTCCCAATCAATAGCGGTGGAACCGTTCACACCAACGCGCTCCACCGGACCAATGGCCTTGCGCCGGGTCAGCGGACACACCCACCGAACCCGCATCCGGGCCGCGCCGCTGCGGTGATAATACTGCGCCCGAAAGTCGTAGACTTTTCCGGCAATCAGAGGCAGGCTCTTGTGGTTCCGCTGAAGATGGTGGGCCGTCCAGGCGTCGGCCAGCATGGTCCAGGTTTTAGTTCCCGCGGGCTTTATTTCCACCCGCGCTCCACCACCCGCGCTGGTCACGGAAAACTGATAGGTTTGGCTGTAGCGTGCCACCAGACGGCCCCGCCAACGCACGGAAAAATGGCGGTTGAGCAAGTGGTAGGTGTTGCTGCCCGCCACCGTATAGAAGCTGGCCTGCGGCCCCCAGTTAAAATCAATGCGTACATCGCGCCGGGAAAAAACCGGCTTTCCGGCGAAATGCCGCCCGGCATGGTCCACATAATATTGCCCTTTTATTCCCCCGCCCAGAAAGCCCCCTCCACTGGCCACCAACGGCCCCGCCGCAACCCTCCCCCCGGACCCTGCCGCCACCACGAGAAATAGCAAAGCCACGGCAACCACAAAGTTCCGGTACCACTTAACAGCCATAAAAACTCCATCAAATAAAGGGGTCAGGTACCATTTCCGCCCGCCCGCCGCCGTGAGGCATGGACGCCGAAATCTCCCGATGCGTTCCTTCTGGTCAAAAATTGCCATCGTCTAATCCGTGCAAATCCGTTAATCTGTGGATCCCTCCGTCCGTTCTTTGTGTCGCCTGTCCCGATGTCCAAGCGGAAAGAACTCTGGTCGGGATCGTCTCGGAGTTTATCCCCGGATCCTCCAGCAACATTTCAGCAACCGGGATATTTAACCCTCTGTGCCCCCTCCGCGTAGTCCTTCGCGCCCCTCTGCGCCCGGAATTTATCCCGATGTCTATCAGGACGGCGAATTTTAATACTCGGGGTTTAACCGCAGAGGACCGCAGGGGATTATAGATTTTTAATCACTTGCACCTGACCGCTCTACCTCGCATCTTCGTGCCTTTGTGCCTTCGTGGTTAAAATCGTACCTGCCCCCTTTATTGCAGCGCGTTGGCCGGCGTACACGCGTTGGTAAAAGCCTGGATGGAATTGATGGATTCCACATGGCCATCCGCAAACCCGCAGTTGATCACTCCGTCATGGCCCGGTATGGAACCCGCCGTGGCCGTCTGCGAAAACGGTTCGCCCAGTTTGCTTTCCATGAACAGGTCGGCCACCTGCCAAGGGCAAAAGTCGCCCCAGCCGGCCAGTGTGTAACTGGCATTGGCCTGGTCGAGAGTAAAGTCGTTTTGAAAACCCTTCCCATTGCAATCCAAAGTGCAGTCCGCAAGCAGCATTTCATCATCTGGAATTTGGTTTAAGAGGACCGCCGGGCCACCGGTCGATCCCCACGGCAACGGCAACGGGCTGATATATTGATCACTGTTATTCATGTACGCATACAGGTTCGAGTTGATCGCATAATTGCATCCAGAGTAGAAGGCGTTGCCAAACTCGGTCATTTCTTGGCCCTGGAACACCTCCTGAAAAAGCGGGCACAGCCACACCGCGGAACTCGGATGGTCATTGCCATAGTAACCGGTATATAAACCGGGCAAATACGAAGTCATGTGGGAGCGGATGACGTTGTATTTCGGGCTGCCCCAAGGGCCGCTATTTAACGGCGCACCGCCCAGCGCATCATACCACGAACTGCCGTCGGCCATATCAATTGGTGCCACGCCTTGGTAATCCTGGGCGTAATATTGAATGCCCAGCACAATTTGCCGCTCGTTGCTGGTGCACAAAGTAACCTCAGCCGCCTGCCGCGCTGCCGCCAGCGCCGGCAACAGCAGGGCAATTAAAATGGCGATTATCGAAATCACCACCAACAATTCCACCAGCGTAAATCCGCGTCTTAACCCACGCGGCCCTCGCTTAGATACCGGCAACCACGGCTCCGCGCCAGTAGAACCATGACCACCGACCGCCGACCGTTGATCGCTGATCGCTTTGTTTGCGGCCGCAGCCGCGCTGTACGTAATCATGTCGATTCTCCAAAAAGAGCCATTGTTCCATGCCGCAGCAACCAAGTCACACCAGCAGCACCCTTGCCCCCGCCCGATAAAGATTTCCACCCTCCGCATCAGGGAAAAGAGGCCGGTGGCGCTGTGCCACCGGCCTCTTGGAAAAGGCGTGGTTTCAGGCCACTTTGCGTTTACGGCCCACCAAAAGCAACCCGGTACCCATCGCCGCCATCAAAGCCAATGTGGCTGGTTCAGGGATGGACTCTTCCGATACCGTCAAGATACCGGTGCCTTCGGCAAAACTAAAATCGAAGCCGCCGACGGCCCCTGTCCATATTCCGATTGGATCGGTCAAGCTATTACCGTTCACAGTAACGGCTCCAAAGTCGCTCGCGCCTCCGCCGGTGAACGAAAACAAAGTGTACGTGCCAGCCTGCGGCAGGGCATCGGCAATAGCCAGCGTGCCGCCGTAAGTTAACCCACCCGAATTGCTCACCTTCACCGAATCGCTCGAGGCTCCCGAAACGGTCAGGTCGATGGTCGATCCGCTGTCGGCCGACAAGCCGCCCACGGTTAGGGTGGTGGGTGTGGCACTGTCAAAACTTGGCTCCAGCACGCCGCCGCTGGCCAGCGTCACTACGCCGCCAATAGTGCCGTTGCCGCCCAAGGTGCCGCCGGAATTCACCGCCACCGCACTGGCGGAAGCCAGCGAACCGTTAATCAGCAGCGCACCGCCATTGACCGTGGTGGCACCCGTGTAGGTGTTGGCGCCGCCCAAGGCCCAGGTGTTGCTGCCGGATTTGGTAACGGTGTAGTGGTATGTGCCGCCTGTGCTGGACGTGCCCGTCGGATTGACGATAGCACCGATGTACTCGTTCACCAGATTCGCCGCACTGCTGCCGTCCAGGGCCAGGCCAAGGGTGTCGGTGCTGGTGGTGATCGAATAGGTCTGCGTGCCCGACATTACCAACGCCCCGGTGCCCGAGCTGTTGATCGTGAAGGTTCCGCCGCCGGTGTCAGCGGTATTGTACGCTACGGTAAAGTTGCGGTTCGTGCTGGACCCCGCACCGACGTATTCGAGCGTGTCGCTTGGCGTGAACGTTAGATTGCTTGCGACACTGGACGATGCCCCGATATCGCTGGCCACACCGCCATTGGCCAGGTAGGAAACAATCAACGTTGCTCCGGACCCGTATGCCGCGGACGTCACCCCGGTGTAGCTGTTGGCAGCGTTGTTAAGCGTAAGCGCGAGGGCACCGACGTTATCCTGGAGAACCACCGAGGTCGTATGGGTGCTATTGACATTGGAAATCAGTGGGTCAAATATCAACGACGCCGATTGCGCGAAGGTAAGCGTCGCGGCCGTGGTCCCGGTGAAGGCCACCGCACCGTTGTTGGTGAAGGACAGGTCCTGGCCATTCGATCTTATGGTGGCACCGTTCCCAGCGACGGTAAAGAGCCGATCGGTACTGGCTGGCCCGGCCCCGGCGTAGATGAGGGAAGCAAGACTGCCTAAAACCAAGTTGCTTGCGGCACTGCTGGATTCTCCGACGCTGCTGGCAACACCCCCATTGGCGAGCGCGCCGGCATAAAAAGAGAGGTTCGTCCCACCAATTGTGGTTACGCCCGTGTAGGTGTTCGCTGGTGACGCGTTGACTATACTGCCCCCGGTGGCCGTATAAGTCAGCGGGGCGCTGCCCGATATGACGTTGTTAATAACAAGGTGAGAACCGCTGCCCAGCGCGATGGTTTGCGCGCTGGTGCTGCTGCCGAGGTTAATGTTGAGCGCATTATTTCCGATGCCGCCAAGCGTCACAACCTTATAGTTTCCAACGAGGTCGGTGATGCCTGTTCCATCAGGAAGGGTGAGAGTTTCGCCACCCACAGCATTGGCATCTAAAGTCAGACTATAGTAGGATCCGGAAGATCCGGCATAGTCAAAGGAAAGCGACGTGGAGGCTGGTGCCGCAGTCATTTGCACTATCTGATTGCCCGTGAGCGCCAAGCCGGAAGCCCAGGTGCCGTTGATGGTACCGCCGACCCAGTTGGTCAGGGTGCCGTAGACGTACGTCCCGCCAGCAGTCTGTAGCCACCCCGTTGTGGGCGTTGCCGAAGCGGTAGACGCTCCGAGGCCGATACCGACTGCCATGGCGCTGGCTGCGGCCAGCAGAATTGTGGAACGAGAAAACATACACATAAAACTTCTCCTTCAAATTCAAGACCCTTTAGTTTCATGGTTCGGCTGCGGCGAATGCCGCAAGAAAGCCGACCGCTCTCTACGGGTCTTAACCTTTGACATGCACGATCCTAACCCCTCCGCAAGCCGAAAACAATAGCAAAAAGGTTTTATTTTGTTGATTATGTTCGAAAAGTGACCGAAGAATGTCGAATTTGGGGTGGGAGGAGGCGTTTTGGGGTTGCGGAGCCAGTTCCGGGGGGGGGCGGGCATCTTGCCCGCCAACCTCTGCGTACCACTCCGTCCTCCGCGGTGAATCTTAAAAAAAGGTACCTGACCCCTTTATTTCCGCTGCCGCAGTGTGGCGTAACCGAGCAGCTCGATGCCCCGCTCGGCAATGAAACGCGCCAACCTGGGGTGGCAAAGCATTTCCATTTCCGCATGGCGATAAGTGGCCTGATCGACCGCATCATCCGCGTTGCCGCCACGCAACACCGCACACGCTTCCGGGCTTTTCACGCTGGGATGGCACACCACCAGATAGAGGCCCGGCGTGCTGGTTTTTGCCATGCCATCCAACAAGGTGTCGAGCTTGCGTTCCGGCGGCACCTTCCAGATTTCCGGCCCCGGAACCTCGCCGAACCATTCCGAGAGGCCCAGGCCATAATCAAGGCCCACCCGCTGGAAGCGTTGCCTCAATTCCGGTGTATAGGTGACCGCTCCCATGTGGCTGTCCATGTAGCTAAGCCGGAGACCTTTGCGCATGGCCAGATCCAATTGGGCCTGCAATTCACGCTCTACCTGGTCCGGATCGGGGCGGTGCGCCAACACCGCCTCGGGTGTGGGCCGGAACTTCCCCCATTCATCGACCAGGCTGGGAACTTCGCCCGGCGGAAGCACCGGCCCCCAGCGATACGTCGCCCATTCCGCCGTGAGCGCGGTATGCAACCCCACACTGACTTGCGGATAATTTTGGAGAATGGACACGGCTTCGTCCAACCACGGAGAAATCACCATCACACTTACCGCCGTGACGACGCCATGTTTCAGCACCCGCTCCAAAGCCATATTGGAGGCATGGCACATGCCAATATCATCGCAGCGGAAGATGTAACGTACTGCCCTGTCATTAAACAAGTTCATGCAGGCCAACACCTCATTAACCGCGGATTAACCACCAACAAGACTACACCAATCGGAAAATGCCCAACCCGAAGCCAGGCCCGATCCTAACAGGTTTTCCATATTGAATAAACCAGTCTTAAAAAAGCGGCATAGCTCCCGCCTCCCTGGGCACCCCCGTCACCTTCCGTCGCCGCCCCCGTCCGTTCTTCGTGCCTTTCCGCCTTCGTGGTTAAGAAATGGTACCTGACCCCTTTATCCCTTATTTAGCGCCGAGCCAGTTCCACGCGGCCGCCCCCGTTATCCAACTCTGTTGGGCCGGCTGTTGAACGTTGTTATACGTGTCGGTCTGGGCGTGGCCGTCCACACAGACAAAATTGAGCAGGTTGTTCGCACTGCCCACCGGGCCGCCTCCGCCGTGCCTGCCGCTGTTGTCTACCCCTCCGGGGCTATACATATATCCGCCGTTGCCGCGCCGGATATCCATCCAGTAGTTTTGCACAGTACCGCTTACCTGAATGCCGCCCTTGTCGGCGACCATCAGCCGCTGGGTGGGGTCGGCAATGTTATCCACGCGAATCCAGGTGTACGTGAACTGCGTGCCGTTGCCGATCTGTGCGGCATAACTGAATACCGCACCGTCGTAGCAGTATTGCCCCGCGATGCCGTAGACGGACCCAAGATATTGATACGGATAGCGAGGGTCGATCTGCGTTGTGGTCTGGCTCTGGCTCCAGGCGGGACAAATATAAAGCGCCGGGTTATGAGTGTAAAAATGGTCTAAATAGGATAAAACCGTATACGGATAGCCGCTGGGCGAGTTGGGGTCCATCCCCATATTTTCGGAAAAGGTTGGTTGACCGCCCGACCAGACGGGCTGGAACTGCAAGGGCATGAAACCGTTGAAATCACTGTTGTAAAACTGAACAGCCAGGCCGATTTGCCGCAGGTTGCTTAGACAGACCGTTCCCTCCGCCGCACGCTTGGCCGCCGCCAGCGCCGGCAACAGCAAGGCAATTAAAATGGCGATAATCGAAATCACCACCAACAATTCGATCAGCGTAAACCCCGATCGCCGTGATCTTCTCTGGGTTATCGGGGCAGGCCCGCCGCGGCGCAAGGAGCCAGGAGTCACAAGACAGGAGACATGAGGCAGGCAATTCTGTTCCGCCCCGATTACCAACGGTGGCTCAAGGAGATCGAAGCCTGTGCCGGGCGACATGCAAAGTTTCATAACATTACTCCTCTTGAAAATGGTACCTGACCCCTTTATCCCCAAGGCAAAAGGGGCCGGTGGCGCTGTGCCACCGGCCCCTTGAAAAAGCGTGGTTTCAGGCCACTTTGCGTTTGCGGCCCACCAAAAGCAACCCGGTACCCATCACCGCCATCAAAGCCAATGTGGCTGGTTCAGGGATGGAGGAACCTCCAACCAGTGTGTCGCTGAAGTTGCTGATGCTGTACGAGCCGGAAAGTGCGCTCGTGCTATACGTGTGGCTGACATCTCCGAGGCTGACCGTGTTATTGTCCGCAATGGGGTTCCAGTTGAGTGGGTTCGAGGTAGCGGTAGTCTTGCCTGTCAGCGATGCCAAGGTCGTGATGCCGGAGGTCACGGTGAGGGTGTCCGTCAGGGTCCAGTTGGAACTCCCGTTGTTGGTGGCCGTAACCTGCAAATCCCAGACTTGCTGGAGGTGGTTTGCAAAGGTTGTGGGGGTGAGGTTAACCGTGCCAGGATTGATATTGCCGCTATATCCTGTCTGGCCGCTCAAACCCATCCGGAGGCTGGTGTAGGTGTACGAAATCGAGACTTGTGCGATCGCGTTGGGGTTGGTAGAGTTAACAAGCTTAAAAAGGGTGATTACGTCGTTGTCACCGCCGTTCGGCAAGCTTGTGTTAACAACCATGTTCGCAAAATTGATATCCGCCTGCAGATTATAGGTGACGCTGGTGGCTGTCGAGTTCAGCAAGCCTACGCCGTCGCTGGCGGAAACGTACGCCGCCTCGCCGCTGGCTGGAGCCAAGCCTACATTAAGCGCCCCACCGCCCTCGCTGATGGTGCCACCATTGGCCGTGGTCGTGGTCCATGGTGGATGGGCGATGCCGGTGCCCCCAAAGGTGTCTTGCAGCAGGATTGTGTTGGCATGGACTGCGGGGCCGCCAAGTCCCAGCCCTATTCCAACGGCTGCGCTGGCCGCGGCCAGCAGAATTGTGGAACGAGAAAACATACACATAAAACTTCTCCTTCAAATTCAAGGCCCTTTAGTTTCCTGGTTCGGCTGCGGCGAATGCCGCAAGAAAACCGACCGCTCTCTACGGGTCTTAACCTTCGACATGCACGATCCTAACCCCTCCGCAAGCCAAAAACAATAGCAAAAAGGTTTTATTTTGTTGATTATGTTCGAAAAGTGACCGAAAAAGGTCGAATTTGGGGTGGGAGGAGGCGTTTTGGGGGGTTGCGCAGCCAGTTCCGGGGGGGGGCGGGCATCTTGCCCGCCGGTTACCGCGGTGAATCTTAACGCGCCCGGGGTTTAACCGCAGGGGACGCAGAGGACCGCAGGGGGTTATAGGTTTTTAACCATATTGGTCGAGGCCATCTTGCGGTATCGCGCTATCCGTAGTCCGTCAACCTCTGCGATCTTTAACGCCGGGGGTTTAACCGCAGGGGGTTAATAAGTTTTTAATTGTTTCCTGGAAAATGTACCTGTCCCCTTGATCCGTCCAAATCCTCATCGTGCCTTTCTGCCTTCGTGGTTAAAAAATGGTCCCTCACCCCTTTATTTCGGGGGGGGGCATCTTGCCCGCCAACCTCTGCGTACCCCTGCGTCCTCCGCAGTGAATCTTAAAAAAATGTACCTGACCCCTTTTATCCACTCACGCCCGGCGCACCTTGATGGTGTACAGGTCCAGACTGCCGCTTACCAGTTCCACACGCAACATCACCAGGCCGGGCGGAATTCGCACCTTTCCAAGCACGCTGCTCCAGATGACCTTATTGCGTTGCGTCATATCCACGGTCCCGAATCGGATGCCGTTAACCCAGATGGCCAGCACGCTGGGCACATTGGGCTGGCCCTGTACGCTTACCTCCGCGACGAAAGGCACCGCGGTATGCCCCGGAAAGGCGATCCAGGTTCCTGGGTTGCGAAAGCCGCCCAACACGCTATGGCCCTTGTATTTTGCGCCGTATGGACCGGCCGTACACACGCGGGGCACCTCGCCGCACCACATCGTGCCGGGCAGGGCCGGCCCCAGGGTTACCGGAGCTTTGGCCTTTTGGCGCAAGGCCTTCAAAGCATTAAACTTCGGCGTGTTGAGGTTCATGATGTCGGGTGTAAATTCCCAGTCCGCCGGGCCGGTGACGGTGTAATAAACCAGCAGATCCCCGCCATTTTCCGACCAATAGTTTTGCATGAATTCGGTCATGGTTTTCATGCGCGGGTCCGCATTGATGGCCAGAATCTGCGCCGTCGGCAGGCCGTCCACGCCGTCGCCGCCCTCATAGGCAATCCGCTGCAACCCCCAGTTTTTGGCCGCCATCGCGTCGGCGGGAAAGGCATTGATGGTCGGCACATCCGGGTAATTGCCGGGCGCAAAGTACTGGTTCACATCGCCGGACATCTGTTTGACGCCATAATATGCCGATCCGCCTGAACCATAAACATAACTGTTCACCGCGCGGGCCGGACGCAACTTCGCTCCGTAAGCGTCCAGCCATGTCAATTGGCCGAATCCTTCGCCAAAACTGCTGCTCGCCCCCTTCTGCGACATCAACGCCGGCCGCACACGCCGCATCATGGCCGCATCGCCGAAGACCGACCGGAACAAATCGCTGATTTGCGATATCCGGTAGGCCGTGTAGCGGGAACCCGTATAATAAATGTTGTTTTGCGGGTCAATGGCCTTAATGGGATGGGTGGCCGGCAGTTTTTGCACGATATCCTGAATCACATAAAAGCACCAGAACCCACCGGAAGTATTCCAGGTTTCATTGGCATATTCCACATACACGTTCAAGTTCGCATCCAGCGGGGGATATTTGGGATGCGTCTGCGGTGCCGTGTAGGGATTCGTGCCATCGGTACCGTAGCGCAGGGCCTGGGCCATTTTCGTTACAAACTCATCATCCACCACCACCGGTACATTGATCCACAAATCTCGCTGTGCTTCATTGGCCAACTGAATGTGGTGCTCCAGCGCTACCCCCAGCCCGGTGCCGCCCAATCGGTCGCCGCCCGCTTGAATATATGGCGGGCACGGCTTGTAGAACGTCAGCGGGGTTTGCCGGTCCGCCCAGTGCACCACGGTATTGCCATTGGTGGCCGTCCAATCCATGGTACGTATGACGCTGCCGAATTGCATCGCCTTCACGTAATAATCGGCGAATACCACGCTGCCGTCGGTCGGATATCCCGGACGGTACAGGCGCATATTGGTAAACCCCGACCCCTTGGCGGACTGCGCCGTGCGCTGGGAATCGAGAATCGCAAAGCCTACCGACTGGCTCATCGTGGTGGGAGAAAGCTTAAACGTCATATCCGCCGTGGTCGTGTTGGTAACGGCATCGTAACGCTGATGGGCCACCGTTACCGGGGTTCCATACACGCCGCGAATAACCCCGCGCCCCTGGAAAATCAGTTTGTACGTACCATTGATGTGTTCGGCGTTGCCGGTATAAACCACGGTTCCCGCGTCCTGCGTCGGCCAGCCCAGACTGTCGTAAGAGGCCATGGCCCGCATGTCCGGAGTCTGCCATTGCCGGGCTTGTTTCATGGCATCCACAAAGGCAAAACCGCCGTCCCAGTCCGTGTTGCTCCATACATTCATCCCAAACTCGTTGCGGCCGCGGCCCCCGGAGACCTTGGCCATGGCGCGGCCCGGCAAGCCGGCCAGACTGTTCCGCGCCAGCACCGCGCCGGCACCCGCTGCGACTCCCAATTGCGCCATGCGGGCGAGCATTTCCCGCCGGTTGATACGATTCGATCTGGGCATACTTTACCTTTCCAAAAAAATGGTACCTGACCCCTTTATCAATTGGGCGGGGACCACGCGGTGGCAAACGCCTGGATGGAATTGATCTCCTCCACGTGTCCATCCGGGAACGCTGTGTTAATCACTCCGTCATGGCCCGGAATTGAACCCGCCACCGCCGGGCCAAACGGCTCACCCTGATGGCTTAACATATTGTTATTGGCTACCTGCCATGGCGGGTAACCCGGCCACCCCGCCGTGGTGTAGTTCGCGTCCACCCATTGATAAAAATAATCGTTTTCAACCCCGGCTTGGCCCGAGAGCAAACTTCCGTCCGAGAGCAACATCTCGTCATTGGGAATCGAATTAAGCCGCGTCAACTGGCCAAGCTGCAGGTTACCGGGCGAAGCCGGGCGGAAATAAAAATTATAGTTGAGCGCGTAATTCTCCGGGGCATAGTCAGCACCAGTAAGCGGCGCTACCGCTCCAAAAATCGTCATGTTCTGGCCCTGAAACGCTTGCTGGAAAACCGGACACAGCCATACCGGGCTGCTGGGAGTATTGTTGCCAAAATAACCAGTAGACAAACCCGGTAAATACGATCGCATGTGGTAGCGAATCGGCTGATAATTCTGCATCAACGGCGCTCCGCCCAGCGCATCGTACCAATTTCCGCCATCCGCGCCGTCGAAGGGCAGCAGGTCATTGTAGTCCTGCGCATAATATTGAAGGCCCAGCACAATTTGCCGCTCGTTGCTGGCGCACAAAGTCACATTGGCCGCTTCCCGCGCTGCCGCCAGCGCCGGCAACAGCAGGGCAATTAAAATGGCGATAATCGAAATCACCACCAACAATTCGATCAGCGTGAATCCCGATCGCCGTGATCTTCTCTCGGTTATCGGCACAGGCCCGCCGCGGTGCAAGGAGCCGGGAGGCAAAAGACAGGATACAGGGGGCAGGCGATTCTGTTCCGCCCCGATTACCAATGGTGGCTCTAGGAGATCGAAACCTGTGCCGGGCGACATGCAACGTTTCATAACATTACTCCTTTTGGAAATGGTACCTGACCCCTTTATCACACCTTGCGTTTGCGGCCCACCAAAAGCAACCCGGTCCCCATCACCGCCATCAAAGCCAGCGTAGCCGGTTCAGGAGTCGTTACCGGACCGGGAAACACGTTGGCGGTGGTGGAAATATTTTCCAGCAAGCTAAGCGTGTCGAAATTGCTCCCGGCCTGGGCGTAAATGCTCATCGCCCCGGTAATGTCCGCACTGCGAATGTTTGCGTTGGCCAGAGTCTGCGAAAACGCCTGACTGTAGGGCGGACTGGTAAAGGTTTGGCTCTGGCTTTGGCTCACTGCGGGCGCAGTGCCGGTTAATTCGCTGACCCCGCCGAGGAAGCCCGCCCCATCGCCGGTAACGCCGCCGTTTAAGGTTCCGCTTGAAGCCGTTTGCAACGCCGCCGCCAGCGAATTAACCGCCAGCACAGAGTTGTTGTCCACCGCCGCAAAGTTGACCATGCCGCCCAAAGTCGCGGTGTTGGTAACACCAGTCGCTCCGACGCTAAGCTCGTCGAGGCTGCCCGTGGCCAACTGGCCTACCGCCAGATTGTTCCAGGTTACCCCGTTGTAGGAGCCGGAGCCAAAACTGTAATAGGTGCCGCTGCCGGTGTAGGTAAAGGCGGTCGGGTCCACCTTGCCGTTGGCGGTAACGCTTACCGTAATGTTGCCCTGGCTTACCGCTCCGTTGGCCAATGCCAACAAGCCTCCGACCAGCACCGCCGCCGGCCACTTTCGATTCAAGATAAATGTGGATGTCGTGTTCATTTGAGCTACTCTCCTTAATGACAACTGTTGGTAAAACAGGCCGACCTTAGTAGCTGCGGGGTTGCCGACCCGCAGGATCTATTCTCAATGGCCCGCCTGCCGCCGCACCAAGGAAAAAGAGGCCGGTGGCGCTGTGCCACCGGCCCCTTGGAAAAGGCGTGGTTTCAGGCCACTTTGCGTTTGCGGCCCACCAAAAGCAGCCCGGTCCCCATCACCGCCATCAAGCCCAGTGTGGCTGGTTCAGGGATGGAGGAGGAAGACGGCGTCGCCACGACAAAATCAGTAAACTTTGCACCGGTTCCGGTTGCGGCGGCAAAGAAGAACGCGTAGGAAAACGTCGCGTCGGTGCTGGCAAGGGTGGCATCAGGCGTGGCCACGGGAATCGTCGGGTTCAAATCACTGTAGCCCGTCGGATTAACCCACATGCTCAAATTCGCGGCGGTGCCTGTGGTGTACTGGATTTCCATGACCAATTCAACAGGCGTACCTGAGCTGACGTTCAAGCCGGAGGAAACGTTCGTGATCGTCGAGGTTCCGTCGCCGCCGCTAAGATTCCAGACGGTGTGGTCGTTGCCATAGGACCCAACGCCCGCGTTCGCGAATGGCTGGTAGCCGAGGGCAGAGGCTCCGGAGTTCCCGAGCGCCACAAGGGTGTTGGACGCGCTGGGACCGTCGGCCAAAAGCACGGACATTAGAACGGTTTTTCCCGCAACTCCGATGGTGCCGCTACCGTTGATCAGTCCCGCCGCCCCGAAAGCGCCGGTAGGGCTGAGGTTGAACGGGCGAGACGATCCGTCGTCCTGGTAGCCACCCGTGGCATAATTGCTGCCTGCGTCCGCACCAGCCAGCGGGCTGACATTAGAAACATTGTAACCGGGAATTCCGGTGCCACCGTTGGGACCACCATTGCTCTGCGTTCCCCCGTTTTGCACGTACCAAGCGCGGCTCCAGCCGCTGCCGTCGTTGACGCCGCTCAGCAGCACGGGCGTGTTCCCGGTCAGCGTCACGCCGCCGAAATCCTCCGTGGCCAAGATGGTTGCCTGCGCGGAAGTGGCCGCCATTGCTCCCGCGAGCGCTGCGCTGGCCGCGGCCAGCAGAATTGTGGAACGAGACTTAAGCAACATAAAAACTCCTTGCTCCCTAAGGGAGCGATCTCCAACAGCGGCGAGCTTGGGCTGGCCAATGGTCCCGGCGAATACCGGAAAGAAATCCATCCGCACAGCCACTTAAGACTCGCGACCTGCGCTGTCTGAAGTTGAGCTTACACCAATCGCGTATGCTTAAAAAGACCATTTTGCGCAAATCCCAGGTCGTTTTGCGCAAAGTTTGCAAATACTTTTCTACGAATATATGTGCTGTTTTGCCAATGAAATCAGCCCTTGGCAACACCGATACTCAAGCGCCTCTCCAGTTCTGGGGGGGGGCGGGCATCCTGCCCGCCTGCCACTCTGCGAACCTTAACGCCCCCGGGGTCTGACCGCAGCGCCGCCGCGGGCCTGGCCCGGTGAAGATTCAACTTCTGCGGAACCTGGCGCGCCACGCGCTGGGGGTATGGCCCGTAGCGCGACGAAATACCACGCTTAGCCTGTGGGCGTCTGAAAGGCCGCTTTGGCTCGCGATGCTGGGCATTTTCAAGTGGGTCTGTTCCAACAGAGTTTTGGCACGCTCCACATGGGCACGCCAGATTTCCTCCTTGGGCGTACGCTTAAAATTTCGCTGAAATCCCAGTTCCAATTTACGCCTGGAAATATGTATCATTGTCAACACGTCTTCCACCGTGATCGGCGCAGCGGCGTTTTCACGGATGAACCGGGCGGCCTGGGCGATGTCGGGGTCATCCACGACCAGAACATCGGAGGAATGGCGCGCCGTTAACGCCAACGGCGGTACCGGCACCAGTTGCCTGGGTGGCGCTTTCCCCCGGATGGCCTGATCGAGCAAAGTCGCCGCCACCAGGCCGATACGCCGTGGGTCCAGCGGTACGCTGGTCAGAGCGGGGGTTATCATTTCGCACAGGGCCAGGTCGTTATCCACACCGACCAGGGCGATGTCTTCGGGAATACGCAGTCCCACCCGCGCACAGGCGTAGACAATGTGCCGGGCCCAGAGATCCGAGCACGCCATGATCGCGGCGGGGTGCCGCAGGCTCTGCAGCCATTTCGCCAGTGCCGTCTTTTCCCATTCGACATGGAGGTTGCCCCAGGGAATATCCTTCACCATATAAACGGAACATTCCAACCCCCAAGCCGCCAGCTTTTCGACAAAGCCCTGTTTGCGAACCCGCGCATAAACCAAATCTCCACCGTAGTAGCCGTAATTCCGGAAGCCCTGCTGCTGCAAGTGCTGCGCCACCAGGCCGCCCACCGCCAAGTCGTCCGGCACCACCTCGCAAAAGCCTGAATTCTGGGGTTCCTGGAGGGTCAAAACGACCGGCACGCCCAGACGTTTAAGGGTGGTGATGAATTTTCGCCAGGACGCGTGCGACCTGTCGAGGGCGTTGTCCGCAATGATCCCGTCGAGCTTTAATTTAGATAGATCGTTGAGCTTGCTGTTGATGTCTCCGGCACTGGTAATGTACGGAACCCATCCGACGTTGGTAAGCATGTAGTGTGCGATACCCCGCAATATCTGATGGTGCCAAAGCAGTTGGGTTTCCAGCATAATGCCCACGCGTGTACGCTGGTGCTTTCGGGATTTGGAATGGGGCGCAGGCTCAACAATCTCTGGCTTTGGCATACGGAAAGTATCATAACACCCGTGTGGAATCCCCGCCAAGCGGCGTGCCAGAAAAATGGTACCTGACCCCTTTACCTCCCGGGGGGGGCGGGCATCTTGCCCGCCAACCACCGCCGCAACATTTACCGCCGAAGTTTTAACCGCAGGGGACGCAGAGGATCGCAGGGGGGTTATAAGTTTTTAACCATATTGGTCGAGGCCATCTTGCGGTATCGCGCTATCCGTAGTCCGTCAACCTCCGCGATCTTTAACGCCCGGGGTTTAACCGCAGGGGACGCAGAGGACCGCGTAGTGTTATAGGTTTTTAACCATATTGGTCGAGGCCATCTTGCGGTATCGCGCTATCCGTAGTCCGTCAACCTCTGCGATCTTTAACGCCGGGGGTTTAACCGCAGGGGACGCAGAGGACCGCAGAGGGTTATAATTGATTGACCATCCGCTTCATGCCATCTCTCATGTGAACCACATTGAAGTTCAGTAGCAGCCCAAGCTTGATACCGCTGAGCTTCAGGTAGGTCAAAAGCTGGGCCTCATGGATCGGTGCCAGCTTGTCCACGGCCTTGACCTCTACGATCACCATGTCGGCCACCTTCAGGTCGATCCTGTAGCCCGCATCGATCTTGATTCCATCATAGGTAACGGGCAAGATCACCTGCGTAGCAATATGCAGACCCCGCTTCTGTAGCTCGTGAACAAGACAACCCTCATACGCACTCTCCAGCAGGCCGGGGCCGAGCGACGAATGCACCATCATGGCCGCGTTGACAATCTGGCCGCTTATCGCATTGATTTCCATTACCGCATTCTCCGTGGTAACCGCCGTCAATGAACCCGTATCAAACTGCCGGCCAGGCCGCCCGTGAACCTCTGCGTACCCCTGCGTCCTCCGCGGTGAATCTTAAAAAAAAGGTACCTGACCCCTTTATTTCGGAATGATGCGTGCCGCCGCCGCGCGGCCCAGGCCCGGCCAGGCCCCGGCCATCAGCAACACCCCGACGATGGTGGTTGTGCGCAGGGACCGGGCAAAAATAAATCCGCGCTTTACGGCGCTGAAGCTCAGTCTGAAATTGTGGCTGCCGGCAAGACCTGACGGGCGCGCATACCCCGCCCGTGGGTCTTTAAGCAGCCAGCAACGCAGCCGGCGGCCAAAAGAACCAGCCGGAAAGTATGAAGTTATTTTTGCCGGATCCCTTAATCGCATGGGCGGCCAAACTCCTTTCAGGCCGTCCTGCGCCGGCGACCAAGCCGCTCAGCGGCAGGTTACAGCCTCGATGGATATGGCCCCACCCGCGTTACGCACGAGAATGCCATGATCGCCCGGCGTCAAGCGCACCGCAATCGGCAAAGCCTTGGCCAGGGCATTGGCCGCCAACTCCCGCCCATCCACAAATAAATCATACCGGCCGCTGCCGGAGGCCTGCACCTGCACGTGATAAACCCTCTGGTGCGGGCCGCGATTGCAGACTATCCAACTCAGCCAGACACCAGGGCGGCTTAGTTGAGCGGCGGGTTTCTGCCAGGTCCACTGGATGGCATTGGCCGCCGCCAGTGTGGCCGGCAGGGCAATGCCCGCATTGGAAGCGGGCGGGACGGTATTGGAAAGATGAATGATGCTTTTCATCAACGGATAGCTGGCGGCATGGGTCAGGCCATGGGCGGGCCAATATTCGTACACGCCCCAGGTGTTCAGGTAGCCCCCGCTGCGGGCAAAAATCCGGCCCGCCGCATTGTTGATGGTGGTGGCACCGGGCGCATGATACTTGGCAAACGTTTGAATGGGCAGGGCACCGAAATCGCCGCCCAAAGACCAGCCGGCTTCGTAGGCCACCACGTGCAGGCCAAAGGCCGTCGGATACCGGGCCTGCGCCTTGAGTTGCCGGGCATAATTGTTCTGACCGATCTGGCCCAGGGCCTGGCCCGAGCCAAAGCCGCTGTTGATCAGGGCTTGCACGCTGGCAATCCGCAGGTGGTCAAACACGGTGAACGTCTGTGGCGGTACTCCCGGCCGCTTTACACCTTGAATACGAATCACATGCGGCCCGGCCGTGGCGATATGAAACACGGCGCTGCCGTCGATTCCCCGAAAGTCTGTGATCGGGCGGCCGAAACCACCCAGGCTCACTACGGGTCCAGTGCGGTCGCTGTCCTGCGCTGCGGGACTGGCGTTATGCCCATCACAGAGGATCTTAAACGGGGCATAGCCCGGCCAGCCCGTGCCTGGTCCGGCGACATTGAACATCAAGGCATAATCGCCCGGCCGGGCGAAATTGACGGTTTGCTCCAAAGCGCCGCTGCCCCGGATAAACGCCGCCTGCGCACCCGCCAGCGGCTGGGGCAGATCGACTTTAGCCGACGGCGCTGGGGTGGTGGTATAGGTGAAATCCACCGGTCCGTACGCGTGGCCGGCCTGGGCCTTGAATTGCCGGACCCAGCGGCCTGGATCCGCCCCGTTGGCCGTGGCCACAACCGGGCCTAGCACCGAAACTCCCGGCCCGGTTTTCACCTGGGTGCCCGCGCCATGGATTTCAAACGGATGCCATGACCAGTATTGCACCGGCCGTTCCAGAATATCATACGTCTGACCCGCATCCAGACGCAGCGGCGACTTGAGTGGGGTTGAAAAAACGCCGGAAAAACTTTCGGTGGGGCGCTGCTGCGGCAACTGCGCCTGGGCAAGCACCTGATGATTGGCCGCGTTAAACAACACCACCTCCACCGGCGGCATGGAACCGTTGATGTAGCCACCCAAGGCGTGAATATAGATGCTCTGATTTCCAACCTGAAAACGCATGCCCAGGGCTTGTTTCGTGTTGACCTTGCGGAGTTTTCCACCCGTATAACCGGCCACCGCGTGGCTGGCCCAGCGATACACGCCGGCGTCTTTGCTGAAGCGCCAAGCCGTGCCCGTGGGATCCTTCCGGATGGAATAGTCGGCCAACACCGGCTGCTCAAAGCCGGCATCGGCGAACCGGGTCTGATGCTGGATTCCCAATGGATTGCCCACGCCGTAATAAGTCGCGCCGCCGCCACCCCAAAGGTAATAGTTGACCGGATGGGGATGGGCGACATGGTGGCCGGTGCCGTTGTCAAAATAGCCGTCCAGAAAGTTCAGCGAAAACCACGCGGTAAGCTGGCCGTTGTTGTACTGGTCTTCCAGCAAGGGCCGAATCCGGGTGCCCATGGCCTGGTTGCCAAAAACACGGCGAAACACATTGCTGGCCACCACGGTCCGCCAGGCCTGCCACGTGCGGTAATTGCCGTGTCCATTGTAGTCAAATATTTTTGCGGCCGCGGAGTGTTGTTTTATCTCGCGCTCTGCGATGCGCGCGGCCTGAGCACTCGAACCAAAAGCCCAGTTCCAGATTTCATTGCCGACTTCAAAATACACTTTGAGGTTGGGGTTCAGCGGCGGATACGCTGGATTCGGCCGCATGGCGGTGTACGGCTCCCGGCCATCGGATCCGTATTTAAGCAGCAGGGCCAGTTTCTTGAAATAAGCGCGGTTGGCGGCTACCGGCAGGGTCAGGTACAGATCTTTTCCGGTTTCATTGGCCAGCATCACCAGGTCTTCCCAACATTCGCCGCCGTTGTTGTTTCCAAAAAACTTACCATGCGTGAAAAACGAGTCGGCCGGCACGGTGCGGTTCCGCCAACGGCCGGATTCGCGCACGTTGGCCTGCTCCAGCCAGCGGATGACGGTATAGTGCGAAAATGCCCGGCGTATCGGCCCATAAACGACGGTGCCGATCGCCTCGGATTTCTTGGCTCCCGGATACAGCGGCATATATAGATGTACCTTGGTGATGCCGGTGCCGGTGGTGGCCGAGGCGCTGCGCCGCGTATTCTTAAAACCAAGAAAAAACATGCCGCGATTTCCCGCCACATTCATCCGGGCGGTGGTGGTATTCGTCGCCGCATCGTAGCCCATGCCCGAGGGAAGCACGCTTTTGAATTGCCTGGTCCCCACCACGAAAGTGCCGCTGACCAGCGCCAGGTTCACCCGGGCTTGCCCGTGGAATTGCAGGGTATAGGTGCCCGGTCCCCCATAAACAACCAACGTCGCGTCCGAAACCGGATTGTTGAGATCATCCACCTTGCCCTTGTACCAGCGGCAGGCGCCGCGCACCGCATCCGCCCATACGTACTGCGACCAGGCCGACGCATTGATCCCCTGGGCCCGCAGCGGGCCTAAGATGTCGGCCGGCGAACCCACCCGGTTCCACAGCAGCCGACAATAGGCCGGACCCGACGTATGGCGGTAACGCAGAATCAGACGGTACGGCCGGCCCGCCACCAACCGCACCGGCCGGCTGTGGGCCTTTCCGGGTTGTCGGCTGTCAATGAGGGTTTGCGGCCCGGCGGGTGCCGGCCCTTGAAGGCTCAGTACCGCGCCATCGTCGCACGCCACCGTAAAAATATACTTTCCGGTATAACCCGGCAGCACACGGCCGCTCCAGCGCACGGAAAAATTGTCGCGCGGGAAGTTGTGGTACTTGGGCGTATTGGATCCGCCGATGGGGCGGTAGCGGCCCCAGTTAAAATCAACGCGGTCGTCGTGCCGGGTGAACGCCGGCTGGCCGGCAAAATGCCCATTGGGAAAATAGCGGCCGGTGATGCCGGCGTTCATCAATCCGCCGTCCACTCCGGCCCGGACCACAGACCAGCACGGCGTTGCGACCGCCAGCATCAAAATCAGCGGTAACAGGCACCGCCGCAGGGTCCAATGCGCTTGACTAAAAATCATGGTCTACTCCTTAAATAAAAGGGGTCAGGTACCTTTTCTTCCCCGTATCCTTTATCATCAATGCACGCGCGCCGCGGAGGCTTGTACCTGTTGGGCGCGGCCGGTCAACGCTTTGAGTGTCGCCACATCTTTGGGAAAATCCGGAAATAGCCGCGTGAATCTGGCGATGGCTCTTTGCACCCGGGCGCAGGTGTCACGAATGTTCTCCAGCGTATCACGCTGGGCCGGGGTTACTCCCCGCCGCATCATCTGGCGGCCACTGCGCACTTTGCCATTTGCCTGGCGCTGGATGTTATTGACAGTGGCTTCCAGCGCGGTGAGGCCGGCGGTAATCCGCGTCGCCAGGCGCGTGCTCACCGAGTCTACCGCGGCCAGGGCCGGTGCCTGACCGGGTTTGGCCGCTGCCGAGCCATCGGATCTGGAATTCGCCGCGGATTGTACATCCACCGCCACGCGCAGCGCCGGCAAGATGCCAAGTGTGGGGTTAAGCGATGTGGCACCCAAAGCCCGGATTATTCTGGGGTGCAGTGTTTTCCACTCTTGCCGGGCCAGGGCTTGCATGGCCTGCCGGCGTGAAGCCTTCGGCACGATGCCGATGCGCTTGACGATCAGGCGCTCACCCTGATGAATACGGTGCATGTAAAAACCGCCGGTGCTGTGATCAATTAAATCGGCCATCGCCCGGCTTTGGCGGGCGTCCGGAATGGTTGGCGCTACTCTAGCCGCGGCAAGATAGCTGTCCCTGGCCTGGGAAAAATCGGAAAGCCGCAGGAGTGCTCTGGCCCGGACGCATTGGAGTTGGTAGCGGGTGAGATGTTTTTGTTTTAAGGCCCGGTCATTGAGGTTCAGCCATGCGGTCGCCTTTTCCAGGGCCTGATGGTTATGGTGCTGCCCCAGCCAGGTATTGAGTTGGTTCAGGGCGGGGGAGCCGGCCGCATGCGCTGCGCCGGCCAATGCCAAAACCCCACAGGCCAACGCGGTGAGGGCCCATCGGCGTGTTCCAACGATACTTCGCCGGGCTATACGTGCAACTGGAGAGGTGGGTGTGGTCAACATCGGTAATTCTCCTGAACAAGGTTCGCCTGCGGCCGGCTAAAACGGAAACACCGATTCCCGATCGTCCGTTTATTCTCTGCGGCGGCAGCGTAACTTTCGAAAAAGCCTCTGCCATCGCCATGGCGGTTGCTTGATCCGCGCAGCACATTGGCCTGCGCGGGCTTCATTTTCCACGATCCGTCCGGTGTACGCAATAGTGATTGTGTTTGATTATTTTCATTGTGTTCGAAAAGTTTCCGAAAAAAAGGTACCTGACCCCTTTATTCTTCACAGCACCGTTTTCAGAAACGCCCTGCTGATTTTAGCCGACTCCAACGCCGGCCTCGGCGGGTCGTCGCGTTCCACGACCAGCGGACCCCCGTACTCGATCTGCCGCAGAGTCGCGACGATCGCGGCGAAATTCAGGCCCGCGGAACCCCGCCCCGGCTCCATGAACTTGTTTGTGCCAGGATCCCAGTCCTTCAAATGCACGTGCTTGATCTTCCGGGGGTACTTGAGCATTAACGCAATCGGATCGCTGCGCACGGCGATCAGATGGCCGGTGTCCACCAGCAAATCCAACTCCGGCATAAAAGCCAGCAGTCGTTCAACCTCTGCCTGGGTCTCCACCATGCAGCCGCAATGGGGGTGAAACGCCAGCGTCTGGCGGTACTGTTTTCCATACTCGGCGGCGCTGCGCAGATTCTGGGCGAAGAGCTTATAATCGCTGTCAAACATGGCCCGGAAAGGCCGCCCTAGAAACCCTCCGCATACCGCGAGCATGTTCACGCCCATGGCCGCGGCATAATCCAGTGCCCGACGATATTCCTGCGTGTTCGGCGGCCAAGGGTTGGCGGTAACGTGGATGCCCCAAGCCACGACCTTCAATCCATGGTCGGCGATTTTTTTGGCCATCGCCTCGGCCGGGCCCAGTGTCTCCGCGTCGCCACCCATCTCGATAGCGTCGTAGCCGGCTTCCTTCACCTCGCTTAGAAAGCGATCCATATCCCACGCTATACCGTGCTCCTTCCAGTAGCCCGTCCAAGTCATCTGATGATGTCCGAGTTGCATACGTATTTCCTCACGTTTAGCGGCATCGCCGCGGGTCTTCACCATTGCGTCCGGCTCGTGCCGGCTGACTTCCCGCCGTCGGTCGCCGGTTTGGGCCTCATGTTTGCCCAACCGGATTTTTGCTTCCCGCATGGGCCAGCACGGCCTTGGCCCGATCCACTCCGGGCGGCGATATATAACCCATCGCCGGTGTCTTGGCGACTCTTGGGCCGATTCCATGGACCATATTCGAACAAAATCAACAAAAACGGACACAATAAATGTTGCGTTGCCAGGGCAGGTCGTGGATCATACAGGCGGTTACAGGCTCCGCTTTGAGTTGCCCGCCTGACCGGTCTTGCGGCTCGGGCCACCGCCGCACCCTGCCTGCAAGGCCTTGGACGAACGCGACGAAATAACGCGGGCCACACTTGCGGGCCACCGGCGGTACGTTGACGCTTGGTGTGGCGGGTGGCAAACCGCCCACGAAAAAAAAGGGGTTCACCACATGATTCGCCTTGGTATTGTTGGGGCTGGCCAAAACGCCACCGAGCACGCCCGTTATTTTGCCGCCTGTCCGCGCGCCAAAATTATCGCCGTAGCCGACCCGGTGGAGACCGCATGCACGCGGCTGGCCCGCGAGGTTGGTGCCCGTGCGGTACCACAAATGGCCGATCTGCTCGGCGCAGTCGACGCCGTGGTCATATCTTCGCCCAACGTCTTTCACAAAGAACAGTGTGTTGAGGCTTGCGCTGCGGGTGTGCACGTTTTCTGTGAAAAGCCCGTGGGCCTCTGTGGCGACGATGCCCGGGTGATGGCCGACGCCGCCGCCAAAGCCAGAATCAAATCCATGGTCGGCTTTGTGGTATGGATTTCCCCCGAGATACAGACGATGCAGCGGCTGGTTGAGGCCGGCGAGATCGGCGATATCGTGTCGCTCTGGTCGCGGCGACTGATGTACAGCGATCCGGCCAAAACTTCCGGTTGGCGCAAAGATCCCGCTCAATCCGGTGGCCTGCTGCTGGAAGTCAATGTTCACGAGTTGGACTGGCTGATGAAAATCGGCGGAGAAGTCGATAGCGTGTATGCCCGGATGAAGGCCCAGACCGACCGCCATCCGCTGGCCAACGACCATCTCTGGGTGACCCTGAATTTCGCCCGCGGCGCGACGGGATTGCACGAAGGGAGTTGGCTTAGCGCCATGCCCAATTTCTTCCGCGGACTCCACGGGACCAAAGGCGGGGTCCAGACCGGCGAATGGGGCTGTGCACCAATCTATTTCAGCCGTCTGCGTGAGCAGCGACGGGAAATTCCAGTGGCCCCCGCCATCGATTTACGCGCCCACTTTCTCGACTGTATTGAACACAATGCGACACCGCATTATGACCTGCGTTGGGGCGAAAAGGTGATGCGCGTCGTCGACGCCTGTTTCCAATCCGCGCACACCAATGCCGTCGTTAAGGTTCTCGCCGCCGGCACCAAGCCGTGATCGGCCCAACCCTGAACCCTCTCGTCGGCGCTGCCCGTCGCTCATCCAGAGATCTGATTCCGCCCTCGGCGAATCAGCAACCCCAACCCGCCCACGGCCAGCAAGGCCAAGGTTGTCGGTTCGGGGGCGACTGTGGGCGTAAGCAGGAATGCCTCGGTCTGACCCGCAGCGTTGGTGCCAGACCCTACGATGTCGCCGTACGTGTTGATGGCGTTGGCTGAGTTAAGCGTCCATCCAGAACTGCTGCTGATAAGGTTATTGAGATCGGTCATAACCCCGCTGCTATAGAGAAAGGCGTGGTAAGCGGTGTTGCCGGTGATTCGGGAACCGCCCACCACTTGACCGGAGTTGTTGATGCCGAAGGCGTAGCTTGCGCTCCCCCCCAGCGTGCCCAGGTCCTTCATCACCCCTCCGCTATAGAGGAAGGGATGGATGGCGGTGTTGCCGGTAATTTGGGAATAGCCCACCACCTGGCCGGAGTTGTTGAGTAAGCGTCCGGCGATGTGCATGGGTGGGGCGCAGGTCGTTGCGGCGTGGGGTGGGCTTGCGGCTAGCGTGGGCCGCGTCGAGCTTGTGCGACGGCGGCATTGCTGGCCTCGGCCTTGGCTCGCCGGGGTTTTTCGTGCGTATCACTGTGGCGGTCGGGCCGAAACCCCGATGGCCATCAGGACCGCGTGCAGCGTCTTGGTTTTCATTTTTGAGATGGGAATTGTTATGAGAACATCGTCTTGGTTGGCGAGCCGATGTACGACCACCCATGTTGGGACCGCCGACCACGCCTGGTGCGTAGCCGCCGCGTGCCGCCATGCGCCCGGTGGTTATGGCCCCGCCGCCAACGCTTCCGGCTCATCCACCGGCACGGTTTTCTCAACCGCCTTGGCCTGGATACCGGCTTTCACGGCCGCTTGGACTTCCGCCGCCGCTGCCAACTGTTGCGACCGCCACCGGTCCGGCAAGAGTTCATCAAGTTGCTCCTCGGTCGTGGCCGGAATCCGGGTCAGCACATCGCGCAAATACGCCCATGGTTCCACATGGCAGCGTTGACAGGTGCTTATCAGCGTGTAGAGAATCGCCGCCGTCGTGCCCCCGTTGTCGCTGCCCGCAAAGAGCCAGTTCTTTCTCCCCAACGCCACCCGACGCAGGGCGTTCTCCGAGACGTTATTATCAATGGCCAGTCGGCCATCGGTGATGTAGATGCACAACGCTTCCCATTGGTTGAGGGCGTAAGTAATGGCTTCGCCCACCGGACTCTTGGGCAGAACGTGTCCACCGTTGATCGCCTGTTGAGCCAGCATCCATTTCTGGAAGGCCTCCAATCGTGGCCGGGCCATTTCCTGCCGCAGCTTGGCCCGTTGCGGGGCATCAAGTTCCTGCTGGTTGGCCTGATCCTCCACATCATAAAGCAACCGGATATGGGCCAAGGCCGCAATGCTGGCCTGGCTGTCACTGGCGCGGGCATCGTAAAACTTCCGCCGTACATGGGCCCAGCAGGCCACCTCCACCACTTGCCCTCCGGCTTTGCCGGCATAAATGCCGTCATAACCGCCAAACGCATCCGCCTGTAAAAAGCCGCTCCATCCCCGCAGGAACGCGACCGGTCCGTCCCGGCTTCGGCTCGGAGTGAAGTCAAAGACGTTGTACGGATGCCGCTGGTCCCCTACATACACCCAGAAGCGGCCCGTGTGTGTGCCACCGGCCTGCGGATCCAGCACATCCACCGGCGTGTCATCGGTATGCACCACCGGAGATTGCAGGGTCAATGTCCGCATCCGCCGGTACAACGAGGTCAACGCCACCGCCACGCCCGCCGCCCAGCCACAAAGCGTGGAACGCGAGAACTGCATCCCGCTGCGGGCCAGAATGCTCTCCATGCGGTACATCGGCAGATGATCCCCATATTTGCTCAACACCACATACGCCAGCAGGCCCGGAGCAGCCAATCCCTTTTCAATGGGAGATAAGGGCTTTTCCGCCAGGGTGATCTGGGCACCCTTGGCATTTTGCTCGCAGGACTTGCAGGCATATTTGAATTGAATGTGTTCCAGCACCAGCAGCTTGGCCGGAATGATTTCCAGTTGCTCACTGCTCTCCTGGCCAATCAGGGAACGCTTCACCCCGCAGCACGGACAGAGCTTCTGGTCTTCCGGCAAATCATGGAGAATCTTCTGGCGCGGTAAATCCGCAGGAAGTTTCCTTCGCCCGTGGCCTTGGCCGGTCTGGGCCTTGGTCAGATCCGGGATGGCCGAGTTGGCCGGGGCGGGCGGTACGGGGGTGGCCACAGGTTCCGGCCGGGGCTGGAGTTGATCCATGATCTCCCGGAACAAAACCATATCGGTATCGTTGAGCTGCTCACGCGAACGACCATAGAGTTTTCTAAGCAAATTCTCAATCCGATGCTGCAATTCCCGGTTCTTGGTTTCCCGTTCCATCAGACGTTCGAATAACTCGATGATGATCGCGTGACACCCGTTGATGTCCGCGGGTAAATCAATGGTGTTACCGATGGGGGCCAAAGAGGATGAAGGGGCTGAATTTTGCGTTTCGTCGTGCACTGACAGTAATACGTACAAGATCGCAAAAGGTTGCGGTAAAAACAAAAAAAGAATTGTTTCCTTTTGCTCCGTTCCGTATCGTAGCGCGGCCTGGCCCGGCGACGGCGGTCCACCACGTGTGTTCCATGTCGCCCGAATATCCGACTTTCGGCCGACGATGGCACCGGTGCCGCGGCTACCCCTGATCCACGCACCACCAGCGTTGCCTAGACCGGGACCCCGTCCACCGCCCGTCCACGCCGCGCCAACCGCGGCACCCTTTGGAGATTCCGCAAATCCACCCCCTCCAATATCATCGCCAATTCACTGGCCCTGACGTTGATCCCCGCCGCGGATACCGGGCGGGGGAGGCAAAACGTGCCCGCCTCCAGACGTTTATACCACAGGGCAAAGCCGTCCTTATCCCAGTACAGAATCTTCATGCGATCACGCCGCCGGTTCAGGAAGATAAACCATCCGCCCGAAAATACATCCACGATGGCCGACAGGCCTGGTGCGGCTTCCGCCCCGGACCGGCCATGCACCTGCCGGGCCAATTCGGCCAGAGCGTCAAAGCCCTTACGCAGGTCCGTCGGCTGGGTACACAGATAAAACTTCATCGGTGCGGCGGCATCCATCTCCGCCAGGCTGGTGGGTTTCCACATCACCGACCCTCCTTATGGCGATGGACTCCCATCACCCCGGCAACCCGGGCCACATCGGCAGCACTTGACCCCGCGGCGACGGTTGCCACGGCGGAGCACTC
>JAJYZF010000039.1 GCA_021800165.1 Planctomycetota bacterium
TGCAGATCATGAACACCAGCAACGCGACGGAAACCTTGACCATTGAGCTTACCGACGACGGTTTCACCTCGCCGGTTGGCGCGAATCTGCAGGCCAGCGCCCACGGCACGCTCACCTGGAGCCTGACAAATACCCAGGACTCTACGGACGTGGTAACGGCGGAGAGCGTGGTCAATGGCACTCCGGTGGCCAACACGTTCACCAGCAATACGCTCAATCCCAACACTTCACAGGCCGATTTGTCCACCTATATGCCGCTGGCCAATGGTGGCTTGGGCACTTTAGCCTCGCCTTATTCCCTGGGCAGCAATCTGACTGTTACGCTCAAGGGCGGAGACTCGGTGAATGTGGTCTGGTACAGCACCGTCTCTGCGGTGCCGGAGCCGACCGCGGCTTCCCTGATGGGCATGGGCGGATTGGGAGCTTTGCTGCTCCTGGGCGGCCGCCGGCGCAAGGCCTAAGTGTTTGCCGTCCTTGCCGACCCCGATAATCACCGGCGCGACATGGCGGGGCGGATGATCCGCTCCTCAAGAAATATTCCCCAGCGGGGAGCCAGCGAGGCTCCCCGTTTTTTTATACATTGTGAGCCGAGCGTAAACATGGGTAGAATATCGGATTGGAGCGAGGCGTAAGAACAAAGGACAATGGAGTACAGATCAAGGTGACTCAGACCGTCCAGCGCTTGTTGGTAACTCCGTCTCCAGTGACGCAGGCCACCGAACTGACCGAACGATTATCGGTACACGGAAAATTTCTGTACCGTGGGGATGCGCCGTTTTTTATTAAGGGTGTGACCTATGGGCCATTTCGGCCCGAAGCTGATGGCTGCGAATATCACACCCCCAATCAGGTGGATATCGATTTTGAGATGATGGCGGAGCACGGCATCAATGCTGTGCGCTTATACACGGTGCCGCCCCGCTGGCTTCTGGACGCGGCGCAAAGACATGGTCTGTATGTGCTGGTCGGCTTGCCTTGGGAACAGCACACGGCTTTTCTGGATAATCCGCGAACCCGAGAATCCATCTTCCAACGAGTTCGGGACGGCGTAGCCGCATGTGTAGGCCATCCGGCGCTGTTGGGGTTTGCGATCGGCAACGAAATTCCCGCCTCTATTGTCCGCTGGTATGGCCATCGTCGTATTGAACGGTTTCTAAAATCGCTGTACAGCATCGCCAAAGAGGTGGATGCCCAAGCCCTGGTGACGTATGTCAACTACCCCAGTACCGAATATCTGTATCTGCCATTTCTAGATTTTCTGGCGATGAATGTTTATCTGGAATCCAAGGATCAGCTCAAAGCGTATCTCGGTCGTCTGCACAACATCGCCGGCGACAAGCCACTCATGCTGGCGGAAATCGGACTGGACAGTAAATCCAAGGGGCAACGTGAACAGGCTGCCACGATGGCCTGGCAGGTTCGCAGGGCCTTTAAAAGCGGGAGTGCGGGCATCTTCGTCTTTGCCTGGACTGATGAATGGTACCGCGGAGGCCAGGAGATTACCGACTGGGCATTCGGTCTGACCACACGAGATCGCCAGCCGAAGCCGGCACTGGCAACGACCACGGATGCCTTTTCCAAGATACCGTTTCGCCGTGATGCGGCGTGGCCCCAGGTTTCGGTAGTCATCTGCACTTATAACGGCGCGCGCACAATTCGCTTCTGTCTGGAAGGGGTGCAACTGCTGCGTTATCCGCATTACGAGGTCATCGTGGTGGATGATGGATCTACAGATGGATTGGCGGATATCGTGCGGGAGTACCCGGTCAAGTTGATTCGGTCGGAAAACAAAGGGCTGAGTCATGCACGCAATCTCGGTTTGGAGGCAGCGACGGGCGAAATTATTGCTTATCTTGACGACGATGCCCGGCCCGACCCCTACTGGCTGCACTTTTTGGTGGAAACCTTCCGTACCGGGCAGTTTGCGGCGGTCGGCGGCCCCAACATTGCCCCACCCGGGGACGCGGATGTGGCCGATGCGGTGGCCCATGCACCGGGCGGACCCATTCATGTTTTGTTAAGTGATACGGAAGCGGAACACATACCTGGTTGTAACATGGCCTTTCTGACCCGGGAACTGCGCGGGATCGAAGGGTTTGATGCCGCATTTCGCATTGCCGGTGATGATGTGGATGCCTGCTGGCGATTGCAGGCGCGTGGCCGTCGTCTGGGCTTCAGCCCGGCGGCAGTGGTATGGCACAAGCGCAGAAATTCCTTGCGCGCGTATTGGCGTCAACAACTCAACTATGGTAAGGCCGAAGCAATGCTGGAACGCAAATGGCCGGAGAAATACAACGCCTTCGGCCATATTGCCTGGCGCGGCCGACTCTATGGCCGCGGACTCTGGCAGTTTCTCAATTGGAGCCGCCGACGTATTTATCACGGATCCTGGGGCGGGGCGTTGTTCCAAAGTGTGTATCATGGTTCCCCGGGAATTTTGACCTCTCTGGCCATGACTCCGGAATGGTATCTGGCCGTACTGACGTTAAGTGTTATGTTCATGGCTGGATTTTACTGGCATCCGGTGGTGCTGGGGATGTTGCTGGCCGCAGCGCTGGGCGCAACGATCACTCAAGCGGTCATTGGGGCCTTTTATTGCCGCTTTGACGAGATTCCGCGAACCACCGGCGCAATTTTTAAGTTGCGATTGCTGACGATGTGGTGTTACCTCATTCAACCGGTAGCACGTCTGCGCGGACGTTTGTCGCGCGGCCTTTCGCCCTGGCGAATGCGCTTCCCGGGCGGACTGGATATTCCCGTACCACGGGAGTTTGTGGTATGGAGCGAACAGTGGCGAAGTTCCACGCAACGTCTGGCCGCATTGGAGGAATTCCTGAAAAAAGAAGGGCTGTGTGTGCAACGCGGCGGCGATTTTGATCGCTGGGATCTGGCCTGCCGGAGCGGCACTTTTGGAGGACTGCGCATGCGCATGGCCTTGGAGGAACATGGCCACGGACATCAATTGGTCCGCTTGCGTACCTGGCCGACATTTCCGCGGGTGATGGTGATCATCCTGGCTACGCTGACCGGACTGGGCGTGTTTGACTTGGTGGCGCGAAGTTGGCCGGGTGCCATTCCGATGTTACTTGTGGCCGCGATTTTGTTCCTGCGCATGTCCATGGATGCCGGGGCGGCGCTGGCGACGGTATGCAAATCCATCCGCCACGATCGACCCGGCGAAACTGAGATCAGGAATGACTGATGGACCCATCCGTGGAAGCAGCCCGTGTGGCCCGCCCCGGGGCATTTCGTACGGCAGCCCGGCTTCTGGCCCTGTGTATGAAGGGAGAAATCTGGCCGAGCACTCTGGGCATGGTCCTGATGATTGCGGGTTCGGGCCTGGGTCTTTTACAGCCATGGCCACTTAAATTCATCGTCGATGCCCTGACCATCAAAGGGCCGCCGCCCGGATTTATTGCCTCTACGCTAAGAGTTATCAGCCGCGCGCTACCCATTGGCAATCATAAAATGGGGTTGATTGTGCTGCTGTGCGCCGCGTTGCTGCTGATCAGTCTGGCCAGCGCCGCGGTGACGGTCCTTAGCACCTGGCTGCTGATCTCGTCGGGCTTACGCATGGTCTTCAGACTGCGTTGTCGTGTGTTTGAACATATCCAAAGACAGCCACCGGCATTTCACGATGCCACCACTGTGGGCGACTCGCTGTACCGCATCACCTGGGATACGTATTCGGTGCAGTCCCTATTCAACGCGGGTCTGGTGCCGGCGATATCCTCGTTGGTGACCCTGGCGGGCATTGCCGCCGTGATGGTCGGGCAGGACTGGAGCATCGGGGTGGTCGCGCTGGTGATTGGGGGTTTGCTGCTGATACTGGTGCAGCGGCTAGAGAAACCCACCACGAACCTCTCCACGCGGGTGCATGAAAATGAAAGCCGCGTGAGCACCCGGGTGGAGCAAACGCTCACGGGCATCCGCGCGGTGCAGGCTTTTGGTCGTGAGAACTACGAAGCCAATCGCTTTGCCCAGCAGGCCAACGAAAGCTTGAAAGCCAATTTGCGACTGACGCTGCTGCAAACCGCCGGCCAGAGCGGCGTGGCGGCGCTCTTTGCCGGCGGCACCGCCGTGGTGATATGGATGACTGCTCGACGGGTTCTGCACGGGGAATTGACTCCGGGAGATATTGTGCTGATGGTGGGTTATACGGCGATGCTTTTTAAGCCGCTGGAAACGCTTTCCTATACCGCCTCTTCCATCCAAGGCGCGGTGGCCGGCGCGCATCGCGTCTTTGAGATTCTGGACAGGGATCCCGTCATACGTAACTCGCCCACCGCCCGGCCGCTGGGGGCTGGCGTTGCGGGAACGATAGAATTCGATCAGGTCAGTTTCGGATACCGGGCGGATCAGAGCGCCTTGTGCCAGGTGAAGCTGATGATTCCCGCCGGGTCATCGGTGGCGATGGTGGGACCGTCCGGAGCTGGAAAGACCACCATGGCCAGTCTGATCATGCGTTTTTATGATCCCGTTGCAGGGCGGATACTGCTGGACGGACGCGACCTGCGGGAAATCACCATTGAATCCTTGCGTCGGCATATCGCAATTGTGCCCCAGGAACCCGTGCTTTTTGACGCGAGCATCGGAGAAAATATCGCCTATTCACGTCCTGACGCCACGCCGGAGCAGCTTCACGCCGCCGCCCGTTCCGCCGGAGCATGGGACTTCATTTCGGCCATGCCGCGGGGTTTTGACACCCCCATCGGCGAACGCGGAGTGATGCTTTCCGGGGGGCAGCGTCAGCGGATTTCCCTGGCCCGAGCCTTTTTGAAAGATGCCAAAATTATCGTTCTCGACGAACCCACCACCGGTCTGGATGCGCAAACGGAGGCGGATTTACTTTCCGCCTTGAAGCGATTGATGGCCGGGCGCACCACCATCGTGATTGCCCATCACCTGCACACGGTGCGTTACATGAATCAAATTATCGTTTTGCAGCAAGGCCGAGTGATACAAAGCGGCACCCACGAGCAACTTCTGGCAAGGGATGGTCTATATCGCCATCTATACGACCTGCAAAGTCAGCCGCATCGCACCACCGCGGAGGTTTCATGAGCGATACCCAACCAGCAGCTTCACCGGCGGTTTGGGATCAGGGCCCACTGCCGACAGGCGTGTGCGTTGGCGATAACACCCGCATTCATGGCAGTTCTGCGTTTCGCCGCTTTCGCGGCCAGGGTGCCCAGGCCTTGCTCATCGGTGCCAATGCCACAATGGATGGTGTGCAATTCTCGGTCGGTCCCGTCGGGCAAATTCGCATCGGGAATTATTGCTGCTTTACCGCGGCCGTGTTGATGTGCGAACTATCCATTTCCATCGGCAATTATGTCTTGATAGGGTGGAACGCCGTCATTGCCGATAGTGATTTTCACCCCCTGGAACCTGCCCAGCGCATTGCTGATGCCATGGCATGTTCGCCGGCCGGCAGCGGCCAGGCTCGCCCGCCCGTGGAAAGCGCGGCGGTGGTCATAGAAGATGAGGTGTGGATTGGGCCCAATGTTACGATCTTCAAAGGCGTGCACGTGGGGCGTGGAGCGTGGATTGGGCCCGGCAGCGTGGTCACGCGCGATATTCCCGCCGGTGCGCGGGTCGCCGGCAATCCGGCGCGCCGCCTGGAGGCACTATGACGGACCGCACGATTACCGGCGACTGGCATCCCGGCAGCATCCCGGAGAACGTCCACCTGGAAGCGGGTGCGTATATTGAAACCACGTATAGCTTTCATTTGTACCGCAGCACCCACCGGAAAGGCATGGTGCTGGGAACCAACAGTTCCGCCTATATCGGTTGCATGTTTGATATGGGGCCGGAGGCTCAATTGACGGTGGGCGCTTATACGCTGCTTAATGGATTGTGGCTGATTGCCGATCGAAGCGTTTCCATCGGCGCCTATTGCCTGATATCCTGGAATGTGGTCATCATGGATAATTTTCGCGCATCGGCGGACGTTGCAGAGCGGCGGCAAATGCTGGAGACCTTTGCCGGCTGCCGCAAACCAGAAGTCTTTGCTCCGGTGGCGCCGCGTCCGGTGGTGCTCGACGATAATGTGTGGGTGGGGTTTGATTGTTGTATACTCCCAGGCGTGCATATCGGCGAAGGCTCGGTTATCGGCGCGCGGTCGGTCGTCACCGCGGATGTGCCACCCTACACGATTGCCGCGGGTAATCCGGCCCGGTTGATCCGCCCCCTGAATAAGGAGCATGATGTTGTCGCGAACCGCTCGTCCTAAAATCATCGTTTTGGGTATTCTTTTCTGGTATCCGCTGGCGGGTGTAACGTATCAATTTCTGCATTTCCTGCTGGGCTTGCGCAAGCTGGGATATGATCCGTATTATGTCGAGGATTCCGCCCGTTGGATCTATAATCCCAATTTAGGGGATTCGTCGCCCGACGCACGGCCCAATATCGACACGGTTGCCCCTATACTGGAACGCCACGGCCTTGCGGACCGCTGGGCCTATCGTGGCCATTATGAAGGTGGCCAATGTTATGGCCGCACCGAGGCCCAAATCGCGGAACTCTACGCAACCGCGGACATTATGATCAATGTCACCGGGGCCCAAGAACTGCGTGAAGAACACCTGCGTTGTCCGGTACGTGTATATCTGGAGACGGATCCAGTCGTATCGCAAATTCAAATTGCCCAGGGTGATAAAAATACCATGGCCGCGCTCGACCTGCACACCCATCATTTTACCTATGGGGAAAATCTGGGTGGATCGGATTGCCTTTTGCCGGTGGGGCGTTATCAATGGCGGCCCACACGCCAACCGGTGCTCCTGGATTTTTGGCAGCCTCTGCCGCCGCTGCTGGGAGCCGCCTACAACACCATAGCCACCTGGAAAAACGTTGGACGAGACATTGTGTTCCAAGGTGAAACCTATTACTGGTCGAAAGATCGGGAATTCCTGAAATTCATTGATCTGCCGCAACGGAGATCGGACCGGTTTGAACTGGCCGCCGGCGTGGATACACCCACCCGGCAGCGCCTGGAGACGCGGGGCTGGCATTTAGCGGATCCGGTGCATATCTCCCGGGACATGGAGCGTTACAAACAATACATTCGCCAATCACGAGGCGAGTTCAGCGTGGCCAAAGACCAGAACATTCGCCTGAAAAGTGGATGGTTCAGTGACCGCAGCGCCTGTTATCTGGCGGCGGGACGGCCGGTGATCAATCAGGAAACGGGTTTCAGCCATCATTTGCCGACCGGGCGCGGACTCTTTGCATTTCATACCATGGACGATATTCTGGTGGCCGTGGATGCTATTGAAAAGGATTATGTCGGCAACTGCCGGACGGCCCATGAGATCGCGGTCGAATATTTCGCCGCTGAAAAAGTATTGACGAATGTGTTGGGGCAATTAGGATGTTGAAATCCTCTGGTTCGGCCGATCCACCAAGAAGGCTGATCTGCAATGCCGATGACTTTGGACTAAGTGCGGCAACTAATGGCGGCATTATTCAATGTCGGCAAGAGGGTATCCTGACCAGTGCCAGCCTGATGGTGCGGGCACCCGCGGCGGCGGCGGCAGCGCAATGGGCCGCCGGCGATCCATCTTTGAGCCTCGGCTTGCATGTGGAACTTGGCGAATGGGAATACCGCGCCGGCGCCTGGGTGCAGACCACCGAGGTTGTGCCGCTGGATCAACCCCTGGCGGTGCGGGATGAAATTTACCGCCAAGTGGACGCCTTTGTAAAACTCACCGGGAACAACCCCACACATCTGGATTCGCACCAGCACCTCCACCAGCGCAGTTCCGTGAAACCTGTAATGCGGGCGCTGGCTGACACCCTGGGCGTTGTTTTGCGCGGCGAGAGCGCGGTTGTGCGATTCTGCGGCGCGTTTTTTGGCGCAGATGAGCATTTGGAACCCAAACCCGAAAACGTGTCGGTGGCCAATCTGCTTCAACTGCTGGATCGACTGCAACCTGGCATCACCGAGATGAGTTGCCACCCCGGATTGGACAGTTCTTTAAACTCTGATTATGCCGCAATGCGTCTGCTGGAGGTGGCCACCCTGTGCGATCCACGTATCATCCAGGCGATACACGATAAGAACATTCTCCTGGTTCCATTTGAGCCACTCCCGCGCGGCGAATCCACAGTGGCCAACATTGAGTCGGTCACGCGGGGATCACCTGCCGCGACGACGATCAAGGGCCAGACCGGACGTATTTAAGGGACCGGGCTGGACGACGACGCAATCCCGACGCCTCGGGAGGTGCAAAATGGCGGATATTTTCAACGGCCCAGCATAGCTCAAGAAATAGGGCGCGATGGGCACGGCGCGGGTGTATGACTCTGTGAAGACGACGGATTGTCACGCAGAAGGCCAGCCCTCCGGCACCCTAGCACATGGCGGCTCACTGCCGCACCAGACGTTGTCGCCAGGTTCGATAAATTTTCTGGAAATGCTAGAATATGGCATGAGAAAGAATGATGCGGTCTCTACTCTTGAAAGGAAATGTTAGCCATGCGATATCGGCGGATCAAAGGCACGAATCTGGAGGTATCTGAACTGGCCTTCGGTAATTTTATTTTCGGCAGCGGCATGTGGGGGAAGACTGCGGCGGAAGAACCGGAGGGCATTCGGCTGCAAAATCTGGCCTTTGACCTGGGGGTTACATTTTTCGACACCGGCGACGCGTACGACAACGGTCGGGCTGAAAAAATGATGACCGACACCATCGCCTATGCCGGCCGGGACAAAATTATTCTATCCACCAAATTCGGCTACGACTTCTATTCGGATGCCGTGGTAACGGGCAGCCATCGCGAGCGCAAGCAGGATTTTTCGCCCGCGTTTCTGACCAAGGCCCTGGAGGAATCGCTGCGCCGGATGAAAACGGACTATCTGGATCTCTGGCAGGCTCATAATCTAAAACTCCATCAGATGAACGATGAACTGGTGGAAGCCTTGGACCACCTGAAACAGTCCGGAAAAATTCGGCATTGGGGGGTGGCACTGGGGCCGGCCATCGGCTGGCGGGAAGAAGGGGTCATTGCCATACAGCAATGGCGGGCCGCGGTCGTGCAGACCGTATTTAATATGCTGGAACAGCATCCAGGCCGCGAGTTTTGCGAACTCATGGACGAGGCACAAAGTGGAGGTGTCATCAGCCGCGTCCCGCACAGTTCCGGCATTTTACAGGATATATACACTCTGGAGAGCACTTTTGACGACCATCGTAAATTCCGTGATCGTAACTGGCTGGTCTACGGCCTGAAAAAAGTGGAGAAGCTCCGGCATATTCAAAAGAGGCACGGCTGCACCATGGGCCAACTGGCCATCCAATGGTTGCGCAGTTGGCCCAGCGTAGTTAGTATCGAACCCAACATCAGCACGGAAGCGGAATTGAGGGAATTTGCCACGGCGTGTGATGGCCAACTTCTGACTCAGGCGGAAATGCTGGAAATTCAAAATCTGGTGGAGACGGACTTTGACCTCGGTCCTGAGGCCCATGCGTGCGATCTCAAAAGCAGCGTATCTAACTCGGGCATCACCATCAGCCGGTATCAGCGCGGCGAGCCTGTACCCCAGTGCGGCACCCAAGTCGGTGTGGGTCGCTGACAAAATTCGGCCGCGATCCGCCACAGGGCAGGTTGTTTTTGATGGTCACCGGCCGGGTACCCAACCAGGATCGTTTTGGGGCCGATGGCAGGAGCCTCTTTCAGGCCCGTGCCATGGTGTCGATTGACATTCCATTTTTGCCTGATCCGGCTTGGAAGAAGCTTTGGGGCTAAGGGACTGGGGAAAAAACTTCACCCCTTCCAGCATAGCCCCTTGGAAAAACGCCAGCGGCTAATTTCGTGCATGTGGTGCCGCTGGTTGCAGCCACGGGCTCGGCGACGAGTGGACGCATCACACCGCCACCGCTAGGAAAGTGCCCGTCTTCTTAGCCAAAAGCTCTGCCAGCGGCGGTAGCCCAGATAGACGAAAATAAAAAGGTTAAAGACCAGCGTCAGGAGCCGTAACCAGTCTGTATGCTGCCAATTTTCCACTATTTCCGGCGGCAAGATCAGCGCGAGTTCCAGCAACACCAGATATTCGGCCCAGGCCCGTCTTAGCAACATGCCTCCGCCTTCCAGCAAAAATATAACGGTGTAAGTCATCATGGCCCAAAACAAAATGGATGTGCCGGGCAGGGCACCGCCAGCCGCATGTGGAATAAACCCCAGCCGATCCAGCCAATTCATACTGGTGCGCAATATCCAGCCATGAGGATCTACCAGCAGCTCAATCCCGGTAGCGAGTGTAATAACGGCCAAAACCAGAGATAACAGGGCAATAAGGACAACACCAAGGGTTAATTTGGTCTTGGCCCGTGCGTATGTTTGCGGAGAAGTCGATTCAGCCATGGTCGTGTAGTTCACCTTTGCGCTTTAAGTTGGTTCATGAGAATATTTCCCGTCAGCCCATCACCAACGTCTGGCTTACGGGTCTGCTTAGGCTCTTGGGGCCAGGAGGTCGGCCGGATATTCCAGAGGAAGATCCGGCATTAAAAATTGAGGGCATTGCTTTTTGGCAGGTAACCATGACCGCAGCACGGCCTGGGCCGCCAAGTAACCACTGCGCACCGCACCTTCCATCGTTGCGGGCCAGTCCGTGCTGGTATAATCGCCGGCAAGAAATAAATTGGCGATTCCGCCTGATGGCGGCCCCTGCATGGGCCGTAACGCATCGACGCCCGGACGCGGTGAGAAGGTGGCCCGCTTTTCAATGACGATCACGCCATGGAGCAGTCGGGCACCCACGGCTTGAGGAAACAGACCTTTGATCTGGGCGGTAAACCGATCCAGGCATCGTTGATGCGGAACATTGACCCAATCGCGTGCGGCGCTGATGACGCCATGCAAAACCCGACCTGAATCATCCTTGCGGAAAAGCCACTGCAAAGGTCCTTCCATCAGGGCGGCGTGCGAGAGGGTCATCACCGGTTGATCAAACCATAGATGGGCCCCCAGAATGGGAACACTTTCCAGACGACTTATGCCCGCGAACCGTGCATCGCACCGCCGCATTGCCTCGGGCACCCAACGCAGCACCGCATGATAATTGGCCGCCAACACAATTGCGTCCGCAGCAAGCTTCTGGCCCGTGTGCAACGTAACTCCAACCGCACGGCCGGCGTCAAAAATGACTTCCTCCACGCGGGTACCAAGTCGTACATCCTGGCAGGGCGGCCGGGCGTAGAGTTCCGCCAGCGGACACGCGGGCAACCCCAGTACATAGCCGGTGCGGTTGAAGAGCATGGCATCCTGAAATACCTGAATGGCGTACTTGCTGCTCACCGCCAGGGTTTGCTCGTTGAGAGCACTCACGAGCACTGGGTCGTAAAACCGCTGCACCAAAGGCCCTGGTTGATCCATCTGTTGCAACCACTGCCCAAAAGATTGGCCTTCCAGGGCTGCGCGGCCGCTGCGCCCCAAGCGCACCATGGCCAGCGTCGCCTGAACCAGCGACGCTCTTTGAGCCAGGGTAAGGGCGGAAAAAGACGCCATCGCCGGCCCCAGGTGCAAAGGAGCCGGCAGGCCGGGAGTAGCCCACAGATCAAAACGTTGTCCGCGCGGATCGAGAAAGTGAACGGTGGAGGCATAGCGTACTTTTTTTGTCACCCCCAATCGCGCATAAAGATTGATTAGATTGGTGCAGCAACCCAACAGCACATGCTGGCAATTATCAAGAATTTCGCCGCTCTTGGCATCCTCAAATGAACCGGCCCGCCCGCCCAGACTGCGCCGCGCCTCCAGCAGCGTAACGCGGACACCAACCGATTCCAGAGCCACGGCGGCAGCCAGACCTGCCAAGCCCCCGCCAACAACCAGTGCCGATCGTGGAACCGGCGATTTTTCTGATATTTTATCCCCTGGCATGAATGTTTGATCACCTCTATAAAGACAGCGGCCTTTCCAGCGGAACCTGGCCCGTTGAATTCTTATCTTTATTTCGTCTTTCGCAGGCACGCTCGAACCACGATGGCCGTTTTGGCCAGATGGCTCAGGCGGACTTTGCCATAAAGCGGCTGGGCGGGATTCCGGGCAATTCGCAGCAGGATGGCACGATAAATCTCCGTCATGGCATAAAGGGTGCGGCGACTCTGGGCACTTACGGCAGCATCCAGCGGCGCGGAACGCTGGTAATATTCCGCGGCGCGCCGAACCTGAAATTGCATCAGCGCCTGAAATGCCGGACTGTTGCGCCCTTCGCTGATATCCGCCGTGGAAACGCCAAAACGTTGCAGATCTTCCTGCGGCAGATAGCTGCGGCCCAACCGGGCATCTTCCCGCAGATCACGGAGTATATTGGTGAGTTGAAACGCCAGGCCACGTTCGATGGCTAACTGTTCCATCGGCCGGCCTCCGGTGAATCCCCAGATATGCACGCTGGCCAGACCCACCACCCCGGCCACCTGATAACAATAATCGTAGAGTTGCTGAAAGGTTTCCATCCGCACCGGGGCCAGATCATGGATCTGTCCATCGACCATGGAGTCAAAAAGGTGGCCGGGCAGGGCAAATTGCCGCACCATGGCGGCGAATGCCGGCCAACCCGGCCAACCATCATCGGCCCAGGCTTCGCCGCGCAGCGCCGCATGGGTGAGACTGCGATAGCGTTGCAAATTGGCCTGCCGAATGCTCAACTGGGCATCGGCAGTCTGGTCTGCAAGGTCATCGGCACGCCGCATATAAGCGTACAAAACGAACATGGCGGAGCGCTGCGGTTCAGGCAGCAACTTAAGACCGTAATAAAAATTGCGCGCCTGCGTACGGGCAACCCGGCAGCAGAAGGCCTGGGAGTCTACCACGGATCGCGGAACGTCGGTAAGCGCCAATGTCATGCGGATCTCCGTGGCAACACACTCGCCATGAGCGACCCGATGCCCGCCGGCACCAGCAGACGCAATTTGTCCACCTTGGAAAGCGCCGGTCGATGGCTGAGGGTATCATAATCCGCCCGCCGGATGGCCCGCAAGACCGCCGCCCCACCCAAACCAAACAGGGCGATCTGCGGTCTTAGCGACAGGCGTATCAGCGGCAATAATTCGCGTCCCTGGGCAAACATTCCGGCGACCCGGTCGCATTCAAACTCCAGGAGCCTGCGGAAGTTATCATCCACACGACCATCCCGCAACTGTTGTACCGATACGCCAAAGCGTCGCATGGAATCGGCCGGCAAATAAACCCGATCGCGCTCCAAAATATCACGCCGTATATCCTGACAAAAATTAATCAATTGCAGCGCGGAGCAGGTTTTATCCGAGAGCTGTTGCCGCCGCTGATCGCGATACCCACACATATACAATACCAACCGCCCCACCGGGTCAGCGCTACGCCGACAATAATCCAGCACCTGAGCGAAACTTTCATAACGGGTTACCGTTTGATCCTGCTCAAAGGCGCTGATTAAATCCAAAAACGGCTCCAGCGGAATCTCGTAGCGGCGAATGGTCTGGGCCAGGGCCATAAAAATAGCGGTGGTCGGCGTACCGCCATAACATTCCTGGGTGCGCCGGCGAAAATCGGCCAGCAGGCTCAGCGACAAGGCGCTATCATGAACTTCATCGCCGAGATCGTCGGCGATACGGCAAAAAGCATAAACGTTACAGAAATCCTGCCGGAGGTAGCGCGGCAGGAGTTGGGAGACTACGGAAAAATTCTCATAGTGGCTGTGGGCCAGTTCCCAAGTGTAGCGCTGGGCGACAAGGGGGTCGTCGGCCGGGTTATAGGCGGCCCGCACGCCGGCAGGTACTCCGCGCGGCGCAGCCAGACCGGTGGCAAGCTGACTATCCATGATGGACACTGTGAAACCCCTTCCGGTGAAAACTCCGGCTGCAATCCGGCCCTCCACCCGCTTGGTGAAAAGCCCACCTGCTATTATTATATGATAATTGGTGGTTTGGGCATCTGCCCGCCATCCCTGGATACGCCGTGGCAGCCCACCGCAAGGGCACCAAGGGCAAAATAAACCAACCCCTTTTCAGGAGCTACAAGCCATGAAAATTCTTTTGGCGAACCCGCGGGGATTTTGCGCCGGCGTCAATATGGCCATTGAATGTGTGGAACGGGTGCTGCTGCTCAAGGGCGCACCCGTTTATGTGTACCATGAGATTGTCCATAATCGGCACGTGGTGGATCGCTTTACGCATCAGGGTGTGGTATTTGTCAATTCGATTGATGAGGTCCCGGAAGGTTCCACGGTCGTTTACAGTGCCCACGGCGTTTCCCCGGATGTACGCAAAAAATCCGATGAACGGCGACTGATTCAGGTGGATGCCACCTGTCCGCTGGTCACCAAGGTTCACAATGAAGCCATTCGCTACGCCCGGCAGAAGTTCACCATTGTGCTCATCGGCCATGCCGACCATGATGAAGTGGTGGGTACACTGGGCGAAGCGCCCGATTCCATTCGCATTGTGGAAAGCGTGGATGATGTCCACCATCTGGTCATACCCGCCGATCATCGCATCGCCTATCTGACGCAAACCACGCTGAGTCTGGATGATGCATCGGCGATTATCGCCGCCCTACGCAGCAAATTTCCACGCATTCAAAACCCGCCCAAGGAAGACATTTGTTACGCCACCACCAATCGCCAGACGGCGGTGCAAACCCTGGCCAGCGAATGTGATTTGGTCCTGGTGGTCGGCAGCCAGAACAGTTCCAATTCCAAGCGGCTGGTGGAAATGGCAGAGAATCGCGGAACACGAGCCCATCTGGTCGATGATTGTTCCCATATTGACCACGCCTGGTTTGAGGGCATTAACACCGTATTGATCACCGCCGGAGCTTCCGCGCCGGAAGACTTGGTACAGGAGATTATCACCGTGCTGCAGAAACGCTATGGGGCCAGTGTGGAATCGCGGCACGTTACCAATGAGGACATGCACTTTGAACTGCCGCTGTCGTTGCGTAAACTTGAAGAGTTGCATGTAGGCGTGGTGTAGGATCAGTGCCCCGCCGCCACCACGACTGCATGATTGGCAGGCGTGCCCGACCGGAAACAATATCACCATGGCTCTTTTACGACGATTTCCATTTCTCGCCTACATGCTCGCGGTGTTGAGCATGTTTGGCTTTACCTGGGCAACGCAAAACTTTCCTTTGATGGCATTTGCGTTTTTGGCTACGGCCGTGAGCTGGTGGCTGGTGGAAGCCAGTGATGGGCCGCCAATTCCCCGCTGGATTATTACCTTTGCAGTACTGGTCGATGCCCTGATTCTGGCGTGCGAACTGATTGTTTTTCATCAGCCCAATCTCATTTTAGCGCTGGGCCATTTCATTGTAGGGTTGATTTTATGCAAACTCTATGAGGTAAAAACCAACCGCGATTATGGCCAGATACTTATTTTAACGCTGCTGCTGGTTCTCTCCACGGCCATTCTGACCACCTCGGCGATTTTTGCCATAACGCTGGTGTGCTATCTGGGGCTGGGGCTTTATGTGAGCCTGGTCTTTCATCTGCGCTGTGAAACCCAGCGGGCGTTGCTGCAACATGCCGCTTCGGACCGGGCCATGCTGATGATCGGCCAGAATCCGGTGATGGCCCGGGACATCCGGCGGATTTTCTGGGGATCCGCCATCACGTTATTTGTCTTCGCCTCGTTCGTGTTTGTTTTGTTTCCGCGCAGCGGTATGCCCGGCATACTGGCTAACTGGCGCATTCATGGCCCCCAGACGCAAACCGGATTTACCAATCATGTGCGCCTGGGCCGAAACGGAACCCTGCGTCAGAGCAATGCCATTGTGGCGGAAATCAGCTTATCGGAAAATGGAAAAAATATCGGCAGCGTTGCTTATCAGCCGTACTTTGCCGGCTCCATCCTTGATGTCTACGATGCGCACACCCGGGAATGGATACGATCGACGCCCGTGGAGCGCCACCCCAGAACCTACAGCATCCATGCCGGTCGGCCGCTGGTCTTGATTCGCCCGGGACCGCATACCTACGCGATGGATCAACTCATTGCGCAAAAAGTTCGCTTGAATCTTATCAACGGCAATGCCAATATTTTCGGGATATCTCCAGTGGTTTCACTCTCCTCCCATGATATCCATAATGTGGTGCGGCAACCCAACGGCATGTTGCTGAGCATTTCTCCGCACACCCGTCATCTCCAATACACGGTTGAAAGCCCACGCACATATAATCCGCGATTGCTCGGGGCAAGCCGGCCCCATTTGTTTCCAACCTACTACTCTTACGAGCCGTTTGAACCCCAAGCCACCTTTGTCGTGCGCTCCTCGCCGATTCCGGCCGTGGTGGCGAAGATGGCGCGAAAAATCGTCGGCAAGCTGCTGGTTAGGCGCCGCAAAGCCATCCATAAAGCGGCCCTTGACGAGGAAATTGCGACGCGCTTTTGCAACTACCTCAAAAGCCATTATCACTATTCCTTCCATATGACACCGATCGATATCCGCCTGGACCCGACAGTGGATTTTCTGCTCAATAAGCAGAAAGTGGGTGGTTATTGCGAGTATTTCGCGTCGGCCATGATTATGTTCTGCCGCAGCGTGGGAATTCCGGCACGCATGGTCACGGGATATCATGGAGGGGATTACAACCGTATTGCGGGATATTACGTCGTGCGGCAAAAATTTGCGCATACCTGGGTTCAGGTATGGATTCCCGGACTCGGCTGGCGGACTTTCGACCCCTCGCCGACCTCTTCTCTCACCAGCGTGGAGACCCCCCAAAGCTGGTATTCGAGCATTGCCGAATTCTTCCAGTGGATAAGATTGCAATGGCTGCAAGACATTGTGGCTTTTAACGCCATCATGCGAACACAGATCATTCATTACGTGTTGTTTCTGGCAAAAACCACCTTTTTCGCGGCGCTCAATGAAGTCCGGGCAGCACTGATGGCCCTACGAAACTGGCTTATGCACAGGCGCACCGGATGGTTTCCCAAAATCGTTGCGGCGGCCATGGCCAGCATCTCCCTGATTTTAATCGGATGGTTTACCTACCGCCGTCGGCGGCGTAAGACCAGTGTGCTGCCCAAAATTCTGCAGGGCCTTGATGCTAAAACGCATCGCCAACTGCGGCGGGACTTGGCCTTTTTTGACCGGCTGATGCGAATTTTGCAGAAAACAGGCAGCCTTAAAACCACCGCCCAAACTCCCCTCGAATATGTCAATCAGGTCATTCATACGCGCCAGGATGTAGCGCCGGAAGCGGCCGAACTGGTACACATTTTTTATGAGCTGCGATTCGGTCACACCGCCATGAACGCCAGCCTGCATCAGAGCATCAATGTCCGGCTCAAGGCGGTTGAGACGTACTTCCGCCAGAAGCGCGTCAAGCCCATTTGAATTGGCGGCGTTTGGCCGAACGAGGTGCCCGGTCTGGACCGGTTTAGATCTGAAAATCAAGGGGCAGTTCCTGCACAAATTCGCGCGGCGGACGATTGCGGTATTGCAGTTCCGGATGTTTGACGCTCACCCGGGTGTTGGGGGGCACCGATTGCGTGATAAACACATTGCCATTGATGGTGGCGCCCGCCCCAATCACCGTTTCTCCACCCAGAATACTGGCATTGGGATAAATCATCACATCATCTTGAATCGTGGGATGACGCTTGGAACCACGCAGGTGCTGGCCCCCGCGTGTGGAGAGCGCCCCCAGCGTCACGCCCTGATATATTTTGACATTGCGGCCGATGATGGTGGTTTCGCCGATGACCACTCCGGTACCATGGTCAATAAAAAAATACTCCCCGATCGACGCCCCCGGATGAATATCAATACCGGTCAGGCTGTGGGCGTATTCGGTCATGATGCGCGGAATCAGCGGTACGTGCAGCGCACAAAGTTCATGGGCGATACGATAAATGCTGATGGCCAGATATCCGGGATACGAAAAAATAATTTCGTCCACGCTGCCGGCGGCCGGGTCGCCGTCAAAGGCGGCCTGAGCATCGGTTGAGAGTGTGCGGCGAATTTTCGGGATGGAACCCAGGAATTCATCCGTCAATGCCGCAGCCGTCGCATCGCAGTCTTTACACTCGGTGTTACCCCCCCGCTGCTCCTGATGGCGGATGGCCCGGCGAATCTGGTCAAACAGGGCGTCGCGCACGCCGCTGACCATGGAATTGACATGGTACGATAAATCCGCCTCCGACAAACTTTGCTTGCCGAAAAAACCAGGAAACAGCAATTCCCTGATCATCCCGATCAGATGGATGATAACATCCCGGCTGGGCAGGGAATTGGTGCCAATGTACTGCGTGGCCGGGAATTCCCGATACGTCGTAATAATATCTTCCACCAAGCGGGAGAGATCGGATTGTCCACGAACCTGTGCCAAATCAAGGCCTCCAATGGCGGTATTATAGCCGCGCGGTCAGGAAGTTGCCGCTAAAAGCTCCACGGCCTGGCGGGCTTGCAAACGCCCTTCATACAAAGCCCGGCCCACGATGATCCCGGCTAAAGGCAAGGCTTTGAGTGCGGCAATGTCTTCCAGCGTGGTGATTCCGCCGCTGTGAATTACCGGTATATCGGCCGCCGCTTCCAGGAGCTGCCCAGTCGCGGCAATGTTTGGACCCATCAGGGCACCATCACGGGCGATATCGGTGTAGATGATAGCCGCCAGGGGCCAGTTTCTCACGGCTCGGGCGATGGCCAAAGCGTCGGGCGTTTGCTTTTGCTCTTGCGTCCAACCGTGGGTGGCCACACGACCATCGCGGGCATCGAGTCCCAGTATCAGCCTTTGCCGAAAGTGCGGATCATGCACCATCATCCCAAACCAGTCGAGATCGGCAATGGCCCGTGTGCCCAGGACCAGCCGATGGACACCGCTGGCGAGCAGATGCTCCATCGTCTCTTTGGTACGTATTCCGCCCCCCACTTCCACCCGCAAATCCGTGGCCCGCACAATTTTTTCAATGATCGGCAGATTTACCGGCCGACCGTCACGAGCGCCATCCAGATCCACAACGTGCAACCATCGACAGCCTGCCTCTTGGAACCCTTTGGCGGTAGCCACGGGATCGACAGCGTAGCTGGTTTGCCGGGCATAATCGCCGCGCAACAAACGCACTACTTTGCCCTCACGCAAGTCAATGGCCGGTATAAGTTCAACAGACATTTGCGCAAAGCCTCTAGCACGACCACTCGGCAAAATTGCGGAGAATAATGCTGCCCACCCCTTGGCTTTTCTCCGGATGGAATTGTGTGGCCATGACGTTGTCCCGACAGATGGCGGCTACCACCGGACCGCCGTAATCCGTCGTCGCGGCAATCAAGCCTGGCTGCACCGGTTGTACATGGTAGCTATGCACGAAATACACATAGCTGCCTGCTGGAACATTCTTAAAAAGAGGCCCAACCGCCGGAAAATTCAGCGCATTCCAGCCCATGTGCGGCACCTTAAGATTCCAGGGTGGTTGATCGACGGTTAGACGCACGCAATCTCCACCAATGACACCCAATCCGGCATGTCGGCCATCTTCATAGCCAACTTCCATGAGCAACTGCAATCCCAGACAGATTCCAAGAAACGGCCGTCCCGTGCGGATAAAGTCGCGTACCGCATCGCCTAAGCCCGTTTGCTGAAGCGTTTTCATGGCATCGGCAAACGCTCCGACGCCCGGTAACACAAGACGATCCGCTTGCAGCACATCTTCCGGTTGAGTCACAATGCGGGCGGGACAATTCAGCAATGCAAAGGCTTTCTGCACGCTCCGCAGGTTGCCCATGTCATAGTCTACGATGGCAAGCATTGCGGCTGCTTTACTCCAAGGGGATTGAGGTTCAGCGCACAGCCCGGCAAGGGCAGAGGCCGTAAATCGCGGCGCTAGTTGGGGCAGCAGCGGCTTAGCGGAGTACCACCACTTCCACGCGGCGATTTAACGCCAGATCGTGGCGGGAACGGGGATGCTTGGCTCCAAAACTGATGGCCCGCATCCGTCGACGTGATACGCCATGGTGGGCCAAGAAAGCCTCTACCGACCGGGCACGAGCCAACCCGAGCAGGTAATTATTCTTGAACGGGTGATGAATGGGACGATCATCCGTGTAACCTTCCACCAAAATTCTCCGGCCGGCATAACGGTGGCGAAGCAGATAGGCCACGTGCAGCAACGCATGCTCGGAGCGTGGATTAAGCCGGGCGCTGGCGGAGGCAAATAACACATCACTGGAAAGAATGAAACGGGCTACCTCTCCGTGGCGGTGCTCCACGGTCATTCCGCGGTAATGGTGATGACGCCGCACGGACACCGCATGGTGATAGGCCCCATGACCGCCATGATGTGAAAACTTCGGCAGTACCGAGTTGTACCCCGGAGTGTTTGGCGTTGGCGGAACCGGTGCCGGAGCGGGCTGCGAAGCCGCGGCTTGCATGGCCGTTTGCTCTTGTTGAAGCTGGGCTTGGGCCGCGCTGGCCTGGGCCTTGGCCGCGGCTAATTGCGATTGCAATTGCTGATTTTGTTTCATCAGTTGATCGCGCTCGGTACGCAACTTGTTATCTGAGCACCCGGCGGCCGAGCCGACAAAAATTGCCGCCGCCAACAACACCATACCCCAACGAGTTGAACGTAACATGTTGAATATCTCCAAATTCGCGGTTCCCCCCGCGCCAGGCCGGCGCGTTCAAGGTCCGCTAACCACAACATTCTACCCCATCGCCTGGGTCCCGCAAGCCCGCTGGATTTCACCGAACCATCCAAAACCTTCCGGCCGCCAGCCAAAGCGGATCAAAAGCCCCAACCAAGCCGATTCTACCGGTTGAGCCGCCCGGTACTCGTCTGTCCGGCGCAGGCCGGCCTGACTGCCCACGCACCAACTGTTTTCGCGCTTAATCCCGCCATTTTTATGGAGAATCTCGACGAATGCCGCCCCTATTAGACAAAAAGAAGCGCGGCCAAAGCCAAAGCTCTCCCCCCCAGCGACGGGGCCTTTATGGAGTTGATCTTGGCCCACCCGGCCAGGTTAAATCGCTCATCACGAAATAATGGTCGCTGGGGTATAAGCCTTTGGGGGTATGATCGCGTAAAATTTTCGCCGGCGTGAACCGCCAGGTCGGACTGACCAAAATAAGATCGCTGGGCAGGGCGATCACCGGCTGGCCCTTAAATTGTTGCCATGTACCCCACAACACCCCCTTGGGCCGGGCGTGATAATCAAAGGTATCCTTCAGGCGGGTGCCGGGCGGAAGGCCCGGGCCGGAATTGCCACACAGGGCTGTGTATACCGCGGCATCAGATTTGGGATGGTTCATATCCCCCATAAGCATCGCGGGCGCATGGGGAAATCGTTTCTTCCACCGCGCCAAAATACGATGCAATTTTCGGGCACACAACGCCGCGTTGTAATTTCCATGGCGCAGATGGGTATCGATAACAATTGTATCCGGCAGTATGCCCAGCCGGTCGCGCAACACCACCAGAGAATAGTACGTGTTTTCCGTCGGATTGGCTTGCAGATGGTGGGGCCGTACCAAGCCGTGGGCCGCGGCCACCAGGGCAAAACGATCCGCCTTGAACCAAATCTGGTTCCATGTTTCCAGCGCCCCAGACAGGCTGGCAAAGACGTTAACCCCCCAATGCGCATGCGTGGGATAATGCAGATACGCCGTGAGGTAGTGTGAAAGATACGCCGTCTGCACCGGGCTGCTGGCTTGGGTGCCGATGATATCCGCATGATATTTCAGCAGCACCCGCGCGACCAGTGCCCGTCGTTTGGCCCATGGATACTGCGATTCCGTCGGAGTATCCAGGGCGATATTCGCGGTCATGACCGAAATCGTGTCCGGATTTTTCGGATGGGCCAGGGGAATTTTCACCGCGCGAGTCGGTCGCGTCGCAGCCGCCGGGAACCACTCGAAGCGTGATTTCCAGACCAGAAGGAACCCACCTACCACAACCACCAGCGGCACCAACAACCATTTTTTTTTTGCCAACGTCGGCCTGCCTGTTAAATTTCAGCGTTCAGATAATACCCGCGCCCATGTTATCGGCAAAAATGCCGATGACCGGCCACAATTTAGCCTCCACGCTCGGGCAATCAATCGCATGACCGCCGACCACGCGGCCGCATGGTTTTTGCAATCGCCGCATCACTGAGGCCCGGCATCATGGCGGTCAATAACATGGCCCAGCGAAGCATCTTCATAGGCCACAACTCCGGGCGTGGATGCTCAATCAGGGAGCGAATTTTGCGGGCCACGACCTGGGCACTTTGTATCTTACCACCGCCCCGAACCGGGCTGCCGCTGCGACGCGAGGCCTGCTGGAAAAATTCCGTTTGCGTATAACCCGGATGCACACTTGAAACATACACCCCGCTGCCGCGCAACTCCACCCGCATGGCTTCCACCAGCGAAAGCTGCCCGGCCTTGGTCATACAATAAGGCCCCATTCCCGGCAACCCCCGTCGGGCCACCACCGACGACACGGCAATAATATGGCCCTGGCGCTGTTTGAGCATCAACGGTCCAGCCGCCGCCATCAGATACCACGTGCCCAACAAATTCACCCGCCATATTTCCTCCATCTGCTCTTCGGTGATCTCATGCACCCGGCCCGCAAAACCGAAGCCGGCATTGGCGATCGCCACATCCACCCGACCAAAGCGACTCTGGGCCAACGCCATCAATGCTTGCACCTGGTCCCGAGATCCCACATCGCACGCCATGACCTGAGCTTGTCCGCCCAAATCCGTAACCCGCGCCGCTACCGCTTGGAGTTTGTCCAAACGCCTGGCCCCCAACACCAAATTGGCCCCGCCCTTGGCTAAAGCTTCGGCCGTAGCCGCACCGATTCCCGATGACGCTCCGGTAATCACCACCACTTTGCCGTTCGTTTTACTTGCCATACGCTGGATTCCTTTTCCGCGTCCGAAGGCCACAATTTAAATGTGGCGGGCGATCGTCGATACCAGACTCGGCCGTGCTTCTGCCGGTTTCCGGTCTGATATAGCCATTTTTTTCGCCACAGAACCCCAAGGTTGGCCGGCCTGGCCAAGCACGCCTTGGGCCGCTGAGGTCTTTGCGCCGTGCCCATGGCAAGGGAACCGGACTACCGCGACATACAATCCCTTGGTCAACAAACTTAAGGATCGGATGCACCACTCATGGAAGAATCAGCCACCAGGCTCGGCATGGTCGCCGCCCGGTTTGAGCTTTTCCAACTGCGCTTCAAGCGCCCGCACCCGTTTTACCAATTCGGGTAAATGGGCCAATTGGGCAAAAACACGCTTGGCCTGATGAATTTCAATCGACGGGGTACCCCACACAACTTGTTTTTCGAGTATATCTCCCGCGATACCGGTCTGAGCCGCGGCCGTTACCATGTTTCCAATGTGCAAGTGGCCGGCCACGCCCACCTGGCCCGCCAAGACCACATGATGGCCTGTGCTGGTGGAACCGGCAATGCCCACCTGGCTTACCAGCAGATTGTGCTGGCCGATGTGGCAGTTATGCCCGATTACCACACCATTTCCGAGTTTGGTACCCATCCCGATGCGTGTGGTTTCCATCGCCGCTCTTTCCACCACCGAATTACCGCCGATTTCCACATCGTCCTCCAAGATCACATTGCCAATTTGTGGAATCTTATGATGGACTCCCTTATGGGTGGCAAACCCATAGCCATCGCTGCCGATGACTACGCCGGCATGTAAAATCACCCGATTGCCCAGCACGCATTGTTCATAAATCGTACACGAAGGATATAAGATGCACTCGGCCCCGAGGACCGCATCGTCCATGATGGTCACGCCGCTGTAAATGTTACAGCCGTCACCAACAATCACATTTTCGCCCACATACGCAAACGGATGAATGTTGACATTTTTACCAAGGCGTGCCGATGAGGCAATATGCGCCAGGGGCGAAATACCGACCGCAGCATGCCGCCGAAAGCCGTGCATCAAAACCACAATCTGCCGAAAGGCAAAATACGGGTCGTCGGTTTGAATGAATGTTAACGGTGGTTTTTCTTGGCGCCCAATTGAAGCCTGGTTGACCTGCCGCCCTACCACCACGCAACCAGCGTCCGTGGTCGCCAGTTGGCGCATATATTTGACATTTGATACGAAGGTGATATCGGTCGGCGCAGCACCCATCAGCCCATGACACCGGTCGATGAGCCGCCCGGCATCCCCCAACACCGTGCCGCCGACATGCGCCGCCAGATCACCGATCTTGTGAAAATTTCCCGTCGATCCTGCCATATTTATTCCTGATACGGTCCTAGCCGACACGTGGCGCAAGCCAACCCCGGCGGCTAGTACTCCACAAACGGCCAATCACCCGGCGTCGCCACATAGCCCGTTGCCACATCGTTGCCGATGGCACTGGCGTCCAAACCCAGCCCCCGCAAAATGGCCTCTAAATCATCGGCTACTTTAATGGGTTTGTTGGCCAAGCGGCCCCAAGTAGGCTCGGGCTGGGGTTGGCGAGCATCTTTAGTCTTGATACCGGTGTGATAATACACCGTGGCATCCGGATCTTTCAGGCCATGGCCCGTAAGCACGCAGGCCACCCGTTCATGGCGGGAAATGATCTGCTTGGTTAAGAGCTGTTTTAAACCCGCGATGGTCGCGGCACTGGCCGGTTCGCAGGCAAAGCCGAACCTGCCCACCAGCGCCTTGGCCTCAAGAATTTCCTCATCAGTTACCTGGGCCACCACCCCATTCATCACCGCCAGCGCCCGCAAAGATTTTTTCAGATTCACCGGCCGCCCTATTTCAATCGCCGAAGCGATGGTATGCGGATGGATATTATTCTTTTCCATCCGGGCGTAATGGGCGACGATGGCGGCATCATCCACCTGGCCGTCATTCCACTTGAGTCCGTTATCCACCAGGGTGCAAAGCGTATTGGCACCAGTCGCATTGATGATGGCCAATCGGGGAACACGCTTCAGCAGGCCCAGGGCCTTCAATTCCTGAAACGCCTTGCCAAAGGCCGAGCAGTTGCCCAGATTTCCGCCCGGCACAATAATCCAATCCGGGGCATCCCAGCTTAAAGCCTCCAGGACGCGATACATGATGGTTTTCTGCCCTTCCAGCCGGAACGGATTGACGCTGTTCATCAAATACAGACCCAGTTGCCCACTCACCTGCCGCACGCGGGCCAGACACGTATCAAAGTCGCCTTCAATTTGCAGCGTTCTGGCCCCGTAGTCCAGAGCCTGGGAAAGTTTTCCAAACGCAATTTTCCCTGAACCGATAAAGACGATACCCTGAAAACCATTGAGCGATGCATACAAGGCCACCGAGGCCGACGTATTTCCGGTGCTGGCGCACGCGACCCGCTTGGCCCCCACGATGCGGGCATGGGTAAACGCGGCGGTCATGCCGTTGTCTTTGAAGCTGCCTGATGGGTTCATGCCCTCATACTGCAACCAGAGTTGTCCAGGCCACATCCCCAGTTTCTGGCCCAGACAAACCGCATTTTGCAGAAAAGTCTGTCCTTCGCCGATGGTGCAGACCATGGCATCGGCGGCGAAGGGCAAAAGCTCGCGGAATCGCCACACGCCCGAATAATCCAGCGGAAAACGACGATTCTGCCACCGGGATTGAAAATCACGCAGAGTTTTCGGCAATTCCGCCTTGGACCAGTCGTAGTCGATATCCAAAAGCTCACCGCAACGCCGACATGCGGTCAGAGCTTCGCCCACGTCAAAGGTGCTGCCGCAGTTCGGGTTCATACATTTTTGAAAGGCAATCGTCTTCATAGCGGCAGATTCTATACGCTTTCCGTCAAAACGGCGATGCTGGCACGATGTATCCCATCCGACAGCCATCATGACCAGGCCAAATGCAAGCCGCACCAACTCAAGCAATCCTGTCTGACAACCGCTGGTCCGGCTTGCCCCGGCGGGAAAGGAACGCAAAATCCCGCCCCCACCGCGCTTAACGCCCGGTTGCGGCCAAGAGGGCCTGCACCATGCCGGCAATATCATGTTGCGCCGCTTCCACCGTCGGCGGCCAATCGAAATTACGCAGAGCCTCACTGGTGATCGGCCCGATCGATAAACGCCTGGCCGCATGAACCATCGGCCGAATATGGTCCGGCAAGAGAGCGTGCAGGTTGCGAACTGTCGAGGCGCTGGTAAAGGTGATCCACTGAATCTCTCCAGCCGCCAGCGCCTCGATAACCTCCGACGGCAGTGCCGCCGGGGCGCGGGTCTGATAGATCGGCACATCCACAACTTTGGCCCCCCCGTGCTCCAATTGTTCGCGCAAGACCGGACGGGCAATATCCGCCCGCAGCAGCAATACTTTGCAACCCGAGAGCCCGCCAGGCCCAAAGTGCTGCCGCAGGCTGGCAGCGATTTTTTCACCGATGAATTCCTCCGGAAGGACGTCAGCCATGATGCCGATGCGTTCCAGCGCCGCAGCCGTAGCTGTGCCCACCGCCGCGACCTTGGCGGGTAGCGTCCGGCTGTCGAGGCCCAAGGTGCGCAGCCTGTTCCACGCCGCTTCCACGCCGTTGGCGCTGGTAAAAACCACACAATCCATGGTGGACATATTCTTTAAGGCCGCGTCCACCGTCGCCGTATCTTTCGAGTCCACAATTTCAATGGTGGGCGCTTCTAAGACCCTGGCCCCAAGCTGGGCCAACTGCCCGGTTAGCGCTCCCGCTTGCTGCCGAGTACGGGTTACCAGCACAGTGAGGCCGAACAACGGCCGCCGCTCAAACCAATTCAGACTCTCCCGCAGGCTCACTACTTGGCCTATAACAGTAATCGCGGGTGCCTTGATCCCCGCCTGTTGGGCCTTTTGGGCAATATCCGCGACCACACCCACCACCACTTGCTGCTGAGGCAGTGTAGCCTGGCGAATAACCGCCGCGGGCGTTTGTCCCGAAAGTCCATAGCGCATCAAGGACGCACAGATTTCCGGCAGGTTTTTTACACCCATGTAAAACACCAACGTCCCTCCCAGTGCGGCCAGCGCCTGATAATTCACCCGTAGCGCGGTATCTTTGGCCTGCCCCTTATCCTGCTCGTGCCCCGTGATCAGGGTTACGGTACTGGTGATTTCCCGATGGGTGACGGGAATACCCGCATAGGCCGGGCCGGCTAGACCCGACGTAAGGCCGGGAATTACCGCAAATGGAATTCCCGCCGCCGCTAGATATTGCCCCTCTTCGCCGCCACGCCCAAAAATATAAGGATCCCCGCCCTTGAGCCGCACCACCACGCCCTGCCCAGTTCCACGGCGCAATAAAAGTTTCCGTGCCTGCTCCACGAGCAGGTCGTTAATACGGTCCTGGGTGAGGGTATGATGGGACGCCGATTTTCCGACAAAAATCCGTTCACAGTCTCCCGGACAAAAATCCAACAAGGCCCGGTTGGCCAGCGCATCGTAAATGACTACAGCGGCCCGCCGCAGCGCCGCAACGCCATTTTGCGTGAGCAGTCCGGGATCTCCAGGCCCAGCTCCCACCAAATATACCAGCGGATCCTCGGCGGACCGGCCTAATCTAAAGTCATATATATTTTCAGCCAACGGATGAACTTCCAGCAGGCATGGGTACCTAAAAAAAGGCCACTAACGCCGCCACAGCGGCCCAGCAACGCTGTAAGGGCTTCAAGCCGACACCCCGGCGACGGGGCCACCGGTTTTCTGGCCAATCCACCGCCGCACGGCCATTATTATAGTATCGCATCTTGAAAGTTTCGAACGCTGGCTTGGAAATACTGCCACCCCACCACACAGTTTATCCATTTTATGGTACAATCACGCTATGTTTACAAATAAAAACAATCTCCCCGGCGTTACACTGGCTCCGGGTATCTGGACCGACCGATCCGAATTACGCTTCGCTTTTTCCCGCTCGAGCGGCCCCGGCGGACAAAATGTCAATAAGGTGAACACCAAAACAGAATTGCGCGTTAATGCCCAGGCTATTCATGGCTTATCCGACACGGCCCTCAAACGCCTGACCAAGCTGGCAGGACGTCGGCTGACCGCCAATGGCGATATTCTGCTCATCAGCGAACGCCAGCGCACGCAGGAGGCCAATCGCACCGCCTGCCTGACGCGCTTGCGTGAAATGGTTTTCCTGGCCCAGGTGGAACCCATCCGGCGACGAAAGACGCGCCCCACACGCGGCAGCCAGGAGCGCAGAATTGAATCGAAAAAGATGCGCGGCCACATCAAACGGACACGCAGCGCTCAATGGTAAAAGCGTTGCTGGATTACCACGCCATTTTCGACGAAACTATCAGCGGCCAGCCGGCACGGTGCCGGCGTGGTTGGGCGTAACATGAACGCCCGCGGAGCCGTGACGATTTCACGCATTGGAGCTACGGATGAATTCGCAGTCTATGAGTACGCAGGAGTTGGCCGTTAGTCTGGCCGCAATGGCCGCGCAGACGCGATGCCGCGATGTGGTGGTGCTGGATATGCGCGGACGCTCGCCGGTAACCGAATTTTTCGTTCTGGCCACCGGCACCTCCGACCGCCAAATGAGAACCGTCGGTGATGAACTTGCCGACCACGGAGCACAGTGCGGCTTTAAGCTGTTTCGGCGCAGCGGTGATGAATCCGCACATTGGATTGTGCTGGATTTTGTCGGCGTGGTGGCCCACATATTCAATGAATCCAGCAGAGCTTTTTATGATCTCGAAGCGCTCTGGGATGGCTGCCCACGGATCAACTGGCAACTCCTTGCCGAGTCCAACAACCCGGCGGCCGCGAGCATCGACGCCCGGCCCACCGCCGCACCAATGTCCGCCGCCGGTGTGGGAGCGACCACGGACACGACCGTATCCATAGATCCCGCGGTGCATGACCAGCCCACCGCTACTCCCCAGACCGCCGATATCGCCCAAGCCGAAATCATTGAGGAGACCGAAATCGAGCTTGTCGGTCAGGTCGTTGCAGTTCCCGGCCCCACGGCAATGCCGGAAGATTCCCAGCCACGGCCAAAGCGAAAGGCCGCTGTGGCCAAACCATCGGGCAAGCGTAGTGTTAAAAATAAACCTCGGCCAACCAAACCGAGTTTAACCAGGGCCACCGACAAGGCCAAAGCCAAGGCTCCCCCGGCTAAGCCGACCACCAGGAAAACCCGCGTCGCTGCCAAGACGGTGCGTACGCCTGCGAAAAGTCGTGCCAAAGCGGTCTCGGCGCGCCGACCCGCCACAGCCCCCGCACGGGGTACCGCCAAGCGCCGCACCGCGGCTAAAGCCAAGCCGAACGTACGGAGGAAAGCACGTTGATTCCCATTGAGTCTATTCTGCGGCAACGATTTTCAACCGCCCTGGGTCTGGCCTTTGGCGCAGAGTTTGCGGACCAACCCATGATCAAGGCCGGTGACGAAAAGTTTGCGGATTATCAATGCAACGCCGCCATGGCCTTGGGTAAAGAGCTGGGCTTGGCACCGCGTGCGGTGGCGGAAAAAATAATAGCCCATCTGGACATTTCCGATCTGTGCAGCGTGCCCCAAGTCGCCGGTCCGGGTTTTATTAACCTGCGGCTCAAACCTGAATGGGTAGCCCATCGTTTGGCCGAGCTTTTCTCTGATTCGGCGGAAAAGGTCCGCGGCGGGGTAGATCCGGTGGCCCAGAGCCAGACCGTGGTGGTGGATTACGCCGGTCCGAACATCGCCAAGGAAATGCACGTCGGACACCTGCGCAGCGCCATTTTGGGCGATGCCATCAGCCGAACGCTGAAATTTCTCGGCCATACCGTGGTTCGCCAGAATCATGTGGGGGATTTTGGCACACAATTCGGCATGTTGATTCGCCACGCCCAGGATCTCAAACTTCAAACCGATGATGCCACCGCCTCCAGGGCGCAAATCGCCGATCTGGATAGCTACTACAAAGAAGCGGCCCTGCGTGATAAAACCGATGCGGACTTTGCGCGTCAGGCTCGTCAGGCAGTGGTGGCCCTGCAACAACAGGATCCGCAGGCGACAGCCCTTTGGCACTGGATTGTGGATGAAAGCCGGCGGCACGCACACGAACTTTTTACCATGTTGGGTGTACAACTTACCGATGCCGATGAGCGCGGCGAAAGCTTTTACCGCGAGCGCCTGGCGCCGGTGGTGGAACGCTTAAAATCCGCTTTTGCCTATGGGGGCAACGGCCCCGCCACGGGCATTGTGGAGGTGTTTGCCTCTGATTTACACCAGGGTAACTCCGTCGATCTTACCGGCGTGCCGCCCCGAGATGCCGCCGAAGCACTGGGCGCACTGGCTGCGCCGGAAGGTATGCAGCGGGCGATGGAAGCGCGCAGCACCGCACCGGTAACCAGAGCTTTTGTGGCGGAATCTCAAGGTGCCACATGTGTTTTTTTGCCGGGCTTTGTGGATAAGGACAAAGCGCCGCTGCCTCTGATTATTCAAAAAAGTGATGGGGCTTATCTTTACGCGACGACTGATCTGGCGGCCCTCTATTTTCGTATCATCGAGAATAAAACCTCGCCGGAAGATCAAAGGCCCCTGGCTCAGGACTGGCATGCCGATCGGGTGATTTATGTCACCGATGCCCGGCAGAGCCAGCATTTCGCGATGGTCTTTGATACCCTGCGGGCCGCGCGGTGGGATATTCATCCGCAAAGCCATCAGCAGGTGCGGTTGGACCACGCCTCCTTCGGATCCATTCTTGGTGAAGACGGCAAACCGTTCAAAACGCGGTCCGGGGAATCCGTCAAGCTGCGTGACCTGCTGACCGAGGCTGTTAGCCGGGCCTCCGCGGTCATGCTGGAAAAAAATCCGGATCTTTCTCCCCAGGTCCGCGCGGCTGGTTCGCGGACGGTGGGCATTGGAGCCGTCAAATATGCGGATCTGAAGCAGGATCGCACCACCGACTACGCATTTTCGTGGGCGCGCATGTTGGCCCTGGAAGGAAATACCGGACCCTACTTGCAATACTGTTACACGCGCATTGGCAGCATATTCCGCAAAGCCGGCCTGACACCCGCGGACATCGTCCGGCACGGTGAAGTAAAACTCAATGAGCCCCAGGAAATGGCGCTGGGCCGCAAGCTGCTGCAATTTCCCGCGGCGGTGGAAGCCGTGGAGCGGGAATTAAAGCCCCACCACTTGTGCAATTATTTGTATTCGCTGTGCTGTGCTTTTTCGGCATTTTACGAAGCCTGTCCCGTGGTCAAGGCCGCCGATGCCGACCTGCGTACCAGCCGCCTGATACTCTGCGATCTTACCGCCACCATCCTGCGCCTTGGCCTCCACGATCTCTTGGGCATCGGCGTGCTGGAAGAGATGTAAACCACGCCGGGCTTGCCGGCGAGTTCAGATCGGCCGCCGTATGCACGACCTGATCTGGTATTGGTTTAGGGGCCGCTATACGGTCGCAAACACGGGTAAATCCAGACCATGTTGATGGCCTGATTGCAATTCGTGGGCGGCCAGACCGGCGATCATGGCGGCGTTATCCGTACAGAATTCCGGAGCCGGCAGAAAAACCTTCAGCCCCATTTCCTGGCCCAGGGCCAGCAATTTGCCGCGAATGGCTTCGTTGGCGGATACGCCACCACCCACAAGCAAAGCTTTGGCCGAGCGGTGTTCCAAGGCCCGACGGCACTTGGCCGCCAATACCTCCGCGGCCGTCTTTTGAAACGATGCGGCCACATCGGCCAGGGCCTGGCGGCTTAGCGCGGAGGCATCCCGCTGTATGCCCTTGCTGCCGTTTACATGATACAGCACCGCCGTTTTAAGCCCGCTGAACGAAAAATCCAATGATTCCCGTCCCAGCAAACTGGTGGGAAACTGGATGGCCGCAGGATCACCGGAACGGGCGAGTTGTTCCACCAGCGGCCCGCCGGGATATCCCAATTGTAGGATCTGCGCAACTTTATCGAACGCTTCGCCCACCGCATCATCAATGGTTGAGCCAATGCGGCAAAGTTGGGCAAATCCATCCATCCAATACATGGAGGTATGACCGCCGGAGATAACCAGCCCCAGTGCCGGCCACAGATCGGTCGGCGGCTGCACTTTTAGGCCTGCGCTATTTTGCAACCGGATCGCGTAGAGATGGGCATGAACATGATTCACACCGACCAGCGGCTTCTCCCACGCAAACGCCAAGGCCTTGGCTGCGGCCACCCCTACCAGCAGACACCCAATCAAGCCCGGACAATTGGCCACCCCCACGCCATCAAGCTCTTCGGCCGCCACACCCGCCTGTTCCATGGCCCGGGCGATCACGGCATTGAGGATTTCTAAATGGGCCCGCGCTGCGATTTCCGGCACCACTCCTCCATATTTCGCATGCAGGTCGATCTGCGACCGCACCACTGTCGAACACACCCGCACCCCATCGGCCACCACCGCCGCCGAGGTTTCATCGCAGGTCGTTTCCAGGCCCAGCGTCATGCCCATGAGTGCTCTCCCACGGCGACGGGACGACCGGCCGTCGGCCACCGAAACGTCATCCGGATTTGCATATCCATGAGAATCGGCCGGGGCCGAGCAGACGGCCGCACCACTGGAATGGCTTTCACCCTGGCCCTATTTTGGAGATCGGTACTAGCGCGATGCCGCTGGCCTGTTATGCTCCGCTTGCGTTTTAACGCGGCTAAATGGTCTTGGTGAGTCATGGTGTTGGTTTCTCATTGTTGCAGGGCGGCGGCCTGGCCGGGAGGGGCTAATAATTCCGGCAGCCGCTGGACAAAAAGTGATCGCGGCAGCACGGTATCCGCACCAGCCGCACTGGCCTGCTGCGCCAGCGCGGTTTGAACATGCGCGAAATAGGCCACGATGCGCGGCCGGGGCAGCGCATCGGCCGCCAAACCAATGGCGGCCAGCGCCTCTGGACCATCCATATCCACAATCAGCAGCGTCAGATCCCCTGCGTTCAGGAGCATTGTAACGTCTTCCAGCCGACCAACGACACGCAGCGTAACTTGGGCCGCCCGGGCCGTGGCGGCGATCCGCGAGCGAAAAATCACATCGGGCACCAGAGCGGCAATCATCGGTCCCCCAGTTTTTCTTCCACCACCGGATTGGCCAACTCGCCAATGCCTTCAATCGTCGCCACCATCCGATCACCGGCCGCCAGCCACACCGGTGGATTACGGGCCATGCCCACCCCTTCGGGTGTGCCGGTGAGGATAACGGTACCAGCCAGGATGGTGGTCGAGCCGCTGAGAAATTCGATAATTTTTTCCACCGAAAAAATCATATCTTCGGTATTGGAACTTTGCATCACCCGACCATTCACGGTGGTGCGCAGCGCCAGATGGTTGGGATTGGCGATGGCCTGCGGGGTAACAATCACCGGTCCCAGCGGACAAAATGTGTCAAAACTTTTTCCCCGGCACCATTGCGATCCGCCCCATTGCTTTTGCCAGTCGCGGGCGGAAACATCGTTGGCGATGGTGTAACCAAGGACGTAATCCAAAGCCTTAGCCGCGGGAACATTCCGGGCCGGTCGTCCGATGACCACCGCGAGTTCACATTCAAAATCCACCTGGGTGCTGGCCAGATGGCGGGGAATTTCCACCGGATCATTGGGATTTTGCAAGGCCCCGGGATTTTTGAAAAACACCACCGGAAACTCCGGAATTTTGGCCCCGGTCTCAGCGGCATGTCGGCGATAATTTAATCCGACACAAACAATGGCCCGCGGCACCACCGGAGCCAGCAGCTTTTTGACAGCCATTTTCTGCCGGGTCACGGTATAGTTGCCGCAGATGTCGCCTTCGATCCGCAGCGCCGTGCCATCCGCTTCCAATACCCCCTGCTGCGTATGCCCGACCGAATCCAGGAAGCGAACGATTTTCATACGATTTTCTCCAGCGGCCCATCAAGATCGCAAGATCAAGGAACCATCCATCAACCAAATTCACCACGCGTGGCCCGGCCCATTGCCGGCGGCTAAGGCTTCATGGCCCGCAACTTCACCCACGCCCGCTTACGCCAACTCTCCAAGCCGGCCTCCGCCAGTTGCACGCCCTTGGCACCCTCCAGTAAATTCCACCGGAACGGTTCATCCCGGACCACGTGCCTTAAAAATAACTCCCACTGATATTTGAAGGCATTATCAAAAACGCGCTGCCCCGGCACGTCCGACCAACTGTTAAAATGATTCAACGGACTGTCGATATCCGGGTTCCACACCGCGCGCGGCGTGCTGTTCATCTGCTGAATGACACAATGCCGCAGTCCGGCGACCGCGGATCCCTGGGTGCCATCCACCTGCAGCGTCAACAAATCATCGCGCCGAACCCGCACCGTCCAGGAGCTGTTAAACTGACAAATCACGCCGTTGGCCAGTTCAAAGGTGGCATACGCGGCATCATCCGCCGTACATTTATATGCCTGGCCGGCTTCATCATAGCGCTGCGGCAGATGCGTGGCTCCCAGACAAGACACCGCCGAGATCGGTCCAAATAAATTATCGATGAGGTAACGCCAATGACAGAGCATATCCAAAATGATGCCCCCGCCATCTTCCTTGCGGTAATTCCAACTGGGCCGCTGCGCGGCGATGGCCCCGCCGTCAAAAACCCAATAGCCGAATTCGCCTCGCACGGAAAGGATTTTTCCAAAAAAGCCCGTATCGATCAACTGCTTGAGCTTTAGGATACCGGGTAGAAAAAGTTTATCCTGCACGACCGCGTTTTTTACCCCCTGGCGATGCGCCAGACGAAACAATTCCACGGCCTCCCGCGAAGTGGTGGCCACGGGCTTTTCGCAATAAACATGCTTCCCCGAGGCAATGGCCTGCTTGGCGGCGGTGAACCGGCGATCCGTGGTCTGGGCATCAAAATAAACACTGTAGTCCGTATTTTTCAGCACCGCCGGCAAATCGGTAGTCCACGCCTTGAGGCCATTTTGTGCCGCCAATTGTTCCAGTTTGGCCGCATTTCGGCCCACCAGAATAGGATCGGGCATGATGGTTTCAGAATCACTGATTTTAACGCCGCCCTGCTTGATGATGGCCATGATGGATCTGGAGAGATGTTGATTGGCCCCCATGCGTCCCGTGACGCCATTCATGATAATACCTACACGATGCGTTTTCATATCGGATTGATCGCTCCTGTAAAACAGCCTGCCGAATTTTAACCACGCAGGCCATAAAAGAAAAACGGGCCGGGGCGTTTGGACGAAGCTCTCAAGTTCTGTTAGCATATTGGTTCGCTCGCGCTGGTAGCTCAATTGGATAGAGCGTTGGCCTCCGAAGCCAAAGGTTGTGGGTTCGACTCCCGCCCGGCGCATTGAATTCGGCAGGCACGGCGCTGTACGGGCGGCGTGGCATCAGTAACTGGTGAAGGCCGGCCATGCTTCACGTGAGATTGGGCGCTTTTACGACACCGTCTTTGCCGAGCGGCAGGAGGCGGATTATAACGCACTGGCCACCTTTGGCGCGGGCTGCGGCCCGCGAGACGGGAGACGGCGGCTGTGGCCGCAGGAGTTAGAATCTGGGAGCTAGGAGTTAAAGGCGGCTGCGGCCGCAGGGGGGGGCTCACCGTCCCGATAGACATCGGGATAAACTCCGGACGCGGGGGTACGCAGAGGATGCTGGGAAGCGGTCAGCCTTCAGCGGTCAGCTATCAGCGGTCAGCGGGAGGACGACCAAATCACCATCCCGGCGCGGCCGGGATAAACTCCGGACGCGAAGGGATACGGGGCGCTGCGTTGGGTTTTGGGGTAAGATTCTCAAGATCGACAAGATCAACAAGTTTTTTTACGAGGAGTTAGGAGTTAGGAGTTAGGAGTCAGGAGTCAGGAGACAGGAGGTCCCGATGCTTGGCTCCTGCCACATCGGGATTTCGGCGTCCATGCCTTAACGGGAGGACGGTGGCGGGCAAGATGGCCAGGGTATTTGTTGTTGGCCATCTTGGACAGGTTGAAAAATGGGCGGTTTTGTTGGGTTTTTGGGGTAAGATGGCCAAGATGGCCAATGTGGCCAAACATTTTTAATTTTCCGGGTTAGTGGTCGGTTTTGTGCTTGTTGCAGGCGCAGCATGGGCATGAGTCGAATTCCTTATTTTGGTGTGGTGCATGGCCTGTGGCTTCGACGGGGGCCACGCGGCCTACGCGTATTTAATTGTCAGTGATCGCGGGCGATTGGGGCCTGCGGTCAGGCGGAACGAGGCTCGGCTGCGCTGGGCAGTTTCGCCTTCCATCGGGAGTTCCGTTGATGGGTGATAGGCGGGGTATGGGGGTGGGTAATTGCGGCTGTGGCCGCAGGAGATAGAAGCTGGGAGCTAGCAGTTGGGGTGACGGGTTATTTACCGCAGGGGACGCAGAGGTACGCAGAGCGGGCTGCGGCCCGCGAGACGGGAGTCGGGAGACGGGAGACGGCGGCTGTGGCCGCAGGAGTTAGGAATAGTTCCGAAATAACTTCCCGATTTGGCAATGGATTATTATGATAAGGAAGTACGGACAGGATGTTCGCAGTGTATGTTTGAATAAAGGATTCGGCCATGGA
>JAJYZF010000114.1 GCA_021800165.1 Planctomycetota bacterium
AAACAGATATCAACGGATTCTGTTTTGTTAACGATTGCATTTCCCAGACGTGGGTCTGGACCGACACAGGCTTGTACATCGGTCATTTGTATCATGATCCGCGTAAACAAATTCGCGACGGCAACAGTGTGTTTGTGGAATCAATCGGCGGATACACCTATAAAATTGATGGGAAAGTATACAATTTTATGGGCGACCATGGGGTATTCGTCCATCAGGTGAATTTACCCCACCTGACGCCGATCCGCGGTGGAAGCATCACCATTACCCCGGCTGCGGCCGCTCAGGCTAAGCCGTGGGATCCGGATGGTCCACCGCCCGGCAAGCGCCCGGTCTACGTGGCGCGGGCGATCTGGAATTTTGTGGCGCAGCGGCAGGCGGCCGCGCGGCATCACGGTCACGGGCATTTTCACACGCGGCACATCACCATTGATGGCAAATTAACTCCCGCAGAGTGGGGCGGCGTGAAACCGATGATCTTGAAACTAGGCGGCAAGGTGGTGGCCCGAGTGAAGGTGCTTTTTGGGGCTCAAAATCTATATCTGGCCTATGATGTAAAAGATCCCAACGGGTTCAAAAATGCCGGTACGGAACTGCCGGACTGTCCGTTTACCAGTGGGAGTTACGTATCATTTTCCATCGGACGGGATTGGAATCATCCCAACCGCAAACACAACGATGCGGGAGATGTGCGGGTGATTCTGGCCCGCATCACCAATGGCCAAAAGTCCTTCAAATACCAGATGGCCTTTTGGCCGATCTACAAACGCCAGCCGTCACATCCGCAGACGATCTCGTCGCCGGCGGCCAGCCGACATTTTGACAACATCGCCCCATACCCCGGCCTGAAGTGGGCCTACCGATTGATTCCCGGCGGGTATACAGTAGAAGTAAAAGTTCCCTTCCGGCCGCTGAAGATATACCATCCCGCCCAGCCGGTCGGCTTTGATGTGGCGGTGGGCTTTGCCAACAAGGCCGGAACCGTCCGCCAAGCGGCGGCGTGCTGGGATGGGCAAACAGAGTCGATGGTGGTGGATCGCCCGAGTTCAGCCGCGTTATTGCCCCAAACGTGGGGCACGCTCGTGTTTGAGCGCGGCCCGGCGCTGGGGGCGGCTTCCACGGGGCGTTAACGTTAAGGCCTAAAGGCGTATTGCCGGCAAGCTAACGTCGGCGGAACTGGTTGGCCAAGCTCGGACGGTCTTTGTAAACACCAGCCATGAGTCCGTGCAGGCTAGGCTCAAACAAAAGGAAGTCATGACCATGGGCGTTTTTACAGCCAACGAGTCAATTGAACCTAGACGCCGCCTTGCCGTTGCGATGCGGCCGCTGGCGGTTGTGGTTGTGGTATTGGCCGCGAGTCTGGTCGGCCGGAGTGTTGTTCGGGCTAACTGGTCCGTGGTGAACCAGGGTTCATGGGTACGCGGGTTTTACCCTGCGGCCATGTTTTTCACCAGCACCACCCGAGGTGTCATGGTGGGTGCAATTCGCGCTACGCGATCTGCGCCGGCGCACGCGTCCATTTTTTGGACCCGTGACAGCGGGCGCAGTTGGCATCAGGCCGCAATCAGGGTGAATTCCGCGGATATGCAGGCCATTACCTTCTCCGGCGTGTGGTTTTCCACCGTCCGGCTGGGCTGGGCGATCGGGGCCGCCAACGGTCACTGCGCGCTGGTGAAGACGACTGACGGGGGCCGGAATTGGCGGACTATGGCGTTGCCGCCGTTCATTCTCCACGCGGGGTCCGGCACCAACCCCGGCAGTGTCTGGTTTGGGCCAGCCGGTCGTAAGGGGCGGCTTTTACCTCTCTCCGGCAATGTGTTCTGGCAAACGCTCAATGCCGGCAAGACTTGGCAGACAGTGCATGTCGGCCATCAGTTCGGTGGGCCGCGCTGGCTTGGATCTTGGAACAAGATGGCATTGGTGGGCAGCAACGGCTTTCTGCTGCTTACGCATAACGCCGGACGGACTTGGAAAATGGTTCAAAGCGGGCTCAAGACGGGCCTGCGTGCGATCAGCTTCGCGCCGGGTGGTAAGGCGGGCTGGGCCATCGGCGGCGACGGTGAATACCTGCGCAACGGCGGCTGGGGAATGTATGCAGATCCGGTGATTTTACACACCACCGATGGCGGCCTGACCTGGACCCGGCAAAATGTGCCGCCGGGGCGAACCGGATCGCTGACCGACGTGTGGGCGGTTTCGCCGCAAGAGGCGTGGGTCAGCTCCATGGTGGGCTATGCCAGGACCAATCCGTCCTCCGCCTTGCCCTGGCTGTTGCACACCACGGATGGCGGAAAGACCTGGCGTAACCAACAGAGGCACATTGTAAGCGTGCGTCAACTCTTTTTTCTTAATTCCGGATGCGGTTGGGCGTTTGGCGGCCAGGGCGGCAGTCCGCAGGAGCCGTATGCCGCGGCCCTGCTGCAGTACGTGGCGGGCGGCCGCGCTAAACATGCTCCCAGCAGCCGGGGCTTGCCCATTACCGTGCAGGTACCGCGCCGAGAGCACGTATCGATCAATATCTTCGGTCGCCATGGCCGGGTGATCCGGGAAATCATGACCGGAGCGATCGAAAAGAAAGGACTGCTGACCGTCTATTGGAACGGCCGGGACCAATGGGGTGCGCCGGTGCCTCTGGGCACCTACAAATGGGGAGCCTATTTTTCGCCCGGCATCCGGCCCCAGTACATGGGCTCGGTGGGCAGTTCCGGCCGGCCACCGTATCCGACACTCAATGGTCTGGGCGGTTGGGGTGGTGATCATGGTCCGCCGATTGCCGCTGCCGCCGACCGGACGGGCCTCTATTTTCTCTGGACCGTCAGCGAAGCCTTGTGCAACGTCATCAAGCTCAACTACCAGTTCCATACCGTCTGGCGTGTGCGGGTATCTGTCGGCGGTGCCTTTACGCCAAGTTACGCCATAGCCTCCAACGGAAAATATGTCTTCGTGGCCTATCGTGGTTCACGACCGCTGCTCGCTCGTCTGGACGCCCGCAATGGTCAACTGCTTCCGTGGCCCCACGGGTCCGTCGCCGCACCTATCAGCAATAGCACCATGGTCGCCGTGCCGGCGGGGGCGTCGCCCATAGCCATTCAACCGGAGTGCTGCGGTGTGGCCGCAAATGCCACGGAGGTTTTTACCTCTGTCTATTCCAGAAATCAGATTCGGGTATTGAGCGCCCAGTCCGGACGATTGTTGCGTACCCTCAAGTGTCCGGGGCCACGTGGCCTGTGCCTGGACCCGGCGGGCAATCTCTGGGCGGCTTCTTACCTGCCCGGTCGGCCCGGCAAAATCATGGAATTTGCCCATGCCGCCGGTATCGGCCGTACGGTGGTGGCCGATAGTCTGGTGGCCCCGTGGGGTGTCGCGGTGGATGCCGCCGGTCGCATTCATGTTACCGACGACGGCTCGAGTCAGCAGGTGAAGGTCTTTGCGCCAACCGGTCGGTTGGTGCAAACGCTGGGGGCCGTCGGCGGCCGGCCGTGGTCAGGAAAATACGTGGCTGCCAATTACCTGGAGCCGGCGGGTATCGCTGCGGACGACCGCGGCCAGATTCTCACCGCCCAGGCATCACTGCCGAAGGTGTTTTCTCTTAATGCTGCGGCCACCGGCAAACTCATCCGGCAATGGTTCGGCGGCATCGGTTACTGGGGTGCACTGACGGCCGATCCAATCAATCCCAGGATAACCTATTACGAGCTGGAATCTCCCGGTGCTAATTACGATGGACTGGGCTTTGCGCGAGCCGCCGTGATTGGCCCGGAAAAAGTTGCAGCGCCTCAGGCCTACTGGCTTGGCGCGGCCTATCCAGGATTGCACCCTGTTGGTCCCGGCGGCTGGCTTCCTCAGACCGATGTGGTGCTGGGAACCAACCACCGGAAGTATTTTGTTTGTGATACCAATCCGCACGGCATCGCGCTGATACAGGGTAACCAACTCTTACCGGTGGCGTATTTCCGTGCCTGGAGCAGTTGGCAGAAGGGTAATCCATTTCACGCCAACGCCTTGCAGATATGGTCCGACGCCAATGGCGATCATCGCGTTGAGCCGGGCGAGGTGCATGTTCTTACGAAATTGGCCGGTCGTCCGTTACCGGAGTTTGCCGGCAGTCCCGGTTCGATGTGGATGTCCAGGCAGGGTGATATCTATCTGGCCACCGAGGCCAACAGTATCATTGAAATTCCCGCCAGCGGGTTTTCAGCGGATGGTGCCATTCAATGGGATCTTGCCAAGGCGCATTACGCGGTTCCGGTGGTGCTCGGGCGGGCCGGTTCTCGGCTTTTCACCGGCTATCGCGATGGAATTCTCGGCATGCGCGTGGACAGCCACGGTAACCTTTACACCTGCGTTAATGCCACGGTACCGTACTATACGCCCGGTGAAACACGAGCTATGGGCCATGGTATTGGCCACGATGACTGCTGCAATGCCGTCAAATTTATGAAGTTCGCGCCGAATGGCAAACTGCTTTGGATGGCTGGTCGAAAAGCCGCCAACCAGGCTGGTCATGGCTTGCTGCATCATTTCTGGGTGATCGCCGGTATGGTGGGAAACCGTTACGTGGCCGGGGGCAGTGAATGGGGCCAGATTTATTTCTACACCCACGATGGTTTTTATGTTGGGGCACTCTTGAACAATCCCACCCAGGCACCGCTGCCCGGACCCTACACCGGGGGTGGTGAAGATGCCTGCGGCGTCGTCAAATACTACCCAAAACTCAATCAGGTCTGGGCCTATAACGAGGGCATGGCCTATCGCGTGCTGGGCTTCAATCATGGCCGCGTCCAGGGACAGAGCCGGGAGTGGGGTCATGTGGTGCTGGGCAAAGTACTTCCATCAAAATGGGGGCAGGGTGTCACGGCGAAGGGCAACCTGGTTATAGCGCCACTGCGCGGCCGATGGCAAAGCGCAGCGGCATGGAAGTCCTTGCCGGCGCGCCGCATTAAACGTGGCGGTAAAATGCTGGCGCGCGTGCAGCTTGGCCTGGATGGGCAATATTTTTGCGCCAGATTCAAAGTTACCCATAACGGACAGCCGCTCAATGGTGCTCATTCCCCGCGGCTGGTGTTCAACGATGGAGACTCAGTCGGTGTTGACTTAGGTCCATGGCTAAAGCAGCCGCACGGCCCGGTCCTCGGAGATATGCGCATTCTCGCTGCCCTGGTCAACGGCAAACCGCGGCTCGTCGCCATGGTGCCACTGAGCCGGAAGCTGCACGCTCCGGCCAATTATTTCACCCCGGCGGGGGGGCATGTCGATTTCGCCTTTGTCGGCTATGTCCCCGGTGGGCAGGTATACAAGCAGCCCTGGGCGCATGGTTATATCATGACTTTGGCCGTACCACGGCGCTTTCTGCGGGTTCCCTTAACCGCCGGTCACAAGGTGGCCATGGATGTGGAAGTGAATTTCTCCGGATATACCAACGAAGGCCTGCAGGTGGTGACACGCAATTACCTCTTTTCACCGCAGAATGATGCGGATAATACCGTCAGCGACATCCCCACCGAAGCCAAGCTGCATCCCCAATGGTGGGGTGTGGGTGAGATTAAATAGCGCGGTGTTACATGGCTGACTTGCCACCGGTATTCTGTTCCAGCAACAATTTCAGGTGGCACAGAGTACCAGGATCTGGCAACTGATGGAAAGGAAAATATCATGAGTTGGCGCAATAACTACCGGCACCTGGGGGTTTGTGGCTGCGTGGTGGCAATATTGTTCCTTCCAGCTTTAGCCCGCGGGGCAGTGCCTTCGTTTGGCGTATTTAATCAGGAGGCCGGCGCGGGGCGGCCCATGTCGGTGGTATTTTTCGGCGGTTCGCTGACCTGGGGGGCCAATGCCCGAAATCCGCAGCGCAACAGTTATCGCGCTTTGATGGAGCGTTATCTGGAAAAAAAATATCCCCGCACCCAGTTTCGCTTCCACGATGCGGCGATAGGGGGCACCGGTTCCAAGCTGGGACTCTTTCGCCTGCAGCGTGATGTGCTGGCCTATAAGCCCAGCCTGGTGTTTTTGGAGTTCACGGCCAATGATAATCTCTATGGAACCGACATTCAGACCTTGGCCTGTTATGAGCATATTTTACGCACCTTGATCCGTAAGGGCATACCGGTCGAACAGGTATTTCTAGGGTTCAAATCCAACTATGGGCCGCGGGCCAATCCCCTCCAATGGCCAAGGCTCGTCGCCCACCAGCGCCTCGCGGCCGCTTACCATACGGCCGTGGGCGACAGCTTCCCGTTGGTGGATCGACATCTGGCCGCTGGAGCGATCACCTTAAGTGGGATGTACCCGTTTGACGGCGTGCATCCCGGTGATGCGGGGTACCAGCTATTTTTTCAAGCTGTACGTAACGGATTTCTGCAGGCCGTTAAGGATCAACGCGTGTGCGTCGTACCGTCGCACACCGTCTTTCCAGATCTTTACCGCCATTGCCGACGGATTCGTCTGGCTCGGCTGCACTTGCCCGCCGGTTGGCAGGTGGCACGAACGTATCGAACCTCCATGTGGTTTGACGGCCTCTCGAGCCGATGGATGGGCGATGTGGCGATGTGCCAGGCAAACAATCGGACGGCCATTGCGCCTCTAATCGTTCGCTTCCGCGGCACTCTTTTGGGCCTTTTCGGTGAAGCCGATGGCAAGAGCTTATCATTCAAGGTATGGGTGGACGGCAAACCCCTTCTCAGGCCCGGCCGGCATCCCAGCCGGGTGGCGGCCGTCTGGCCTTGGAATACGGCCAGATTCGGTGGCGGACGGTTGTTTCGATGGAGACTATTGTCCGACAACCTCCCGCCCGGTCGGCACATCCTCAAAGTTATGCCGATTGTGCCCAAAGGTCAGCACTCCGGGCAACTGCGGATTGAAAGCGTCTGTGCGGCCGGGGATTGATCTGCGTTCCTGACCGCCGGCTGATGATTGGGAGTACCCCAACGAACCTCTATATCGCATTCCACTCTGGCCGCCCACTTTGCGGCAACGCCGTGTTGCGCGTCGCATGAATGGCCCGATATTCCTTGAAAATTTCGGCCTATTGGCTCTTTAGTCCATAGTTCCCCGCATCCGAAGTATAAAACCCCTGTATTTACAGGGATTTTCTTGTTTTTTGTCCTTTACCGTACTGGGTACAATCCCAGAAGTTTTAAGGCTCGCTCCTGCAACGGTGTCGCATCACTGATCACCGTGAACGTGGCTTCCTCGACGTTTTCTTTCATAGCTTCAGCGGTTTTGGCCACAGGTTCCGTGGCCTTGGTCTTACGCGTATGAGCCTTGGCTGTGTTTTCTTGCAGACGCATCACGCATCGGTTCCGGGTCAGGGTGCCCATGGCCTCCAGAAGTGAGGCAAAACTCTGCACCGGCAGCCCATCCGCCGTGGTGTGCATTTTCTTCTTTGCCAGGACCGACTCCGATGGCTCCGGTGGCAACACCGGGTCGCGGGTATCACGCGTCCGGTCCAGTTCCTCATCGGCAAACAATAATTCCTTCCAAGCACCCTGAATATGCCATTCCACGTAATAAGCCAGTACACATAAAAAGATGTGCGCCTTGACATGATCCTTCTTACGCAGCCAGATGGGGCGTACCTTTAGATCCACACCCTTCAAACAGCGAAAAGCCCCTTCCGCAAAGGCTAATTTCTTATATCCCCGGACCACATCCTCGGCCGACCAATCCTTGGCTGTTTCGCTGGCGCGTATGATATAAATGCCATCCAGGGCCTGTTCCTGCTCAATGGATTGCACATGACGAGTAAAGCTGAAACGGCCATCATGGATGTTGATGATAAAATGCTTGGCTACTTTGTAATGATTGGCGGCCTTGCCCACCTTTAAGCCGATGGCGGCATCGGTCATGGGTGGGCTTTTTCTTGTCGTGGCGGAACTCTTTTTTTTCGCTGCCGCTAGGCGTGCCCGATCCACCTGCCCGGCAATTTTGGTCAATTCCTTCTCCGTGGCGATCAGAAGCTCTTCGCGTTTATTTCTCCGCCGCTGTGCCAGTGCCGGATTCAGGCACGCCATCAGCCGTTCACCGGGGTAATCCGGGGAGGTTATTTCCGCCAGATTCTGCTTGTCAAACAGGGACAACTGCAACGCCTTCTGGTCCATGAGTTTGCGTATGCCTTCACTGCGCAATGCCCCAATCCAGCCTATTTTGGGGTATTCCCGCAGGACCTTGATATTGGTGGTGGTGATACACCCGCGATCCGCGGTAAGCACCACCCGCTGCAAACCGAAGTTCACGCGAAGTTTGTCCACCTGATCCATCACGGTCTTGGGGTCGGCGGTATTACCGGCGTACACCTGTACCGCCACCGGACAGCCCTCCCGATTGGCCAGTACGCCATAGACGATAATCGGTAAGCCATTCTTGTCCCGATGGCTATCGGGATTATGCCCGAACTCAGCCAGGGGGCAATGCGCGCCGTGGTAGAAGCTGCTGGAAACATCGTAGAGTACCGCGGAGCCTTCGCCCAAGTGCCTTCTGGCCAGCTTGGCTTCAATGGCATCCTGGCGCTGGAGCAGCCAATCCAAAGCCGCATAGAGTTCATCCTCATCCGCATCGGCAACCTCCAACTCCTGTGCTAACGTGCAATCCTTCCATCGCCGGATGGTGCCGAGTTTACTGGTGGGAAAAAGGATTCGCCCGGCAATCATGGCCAGGACCAGGTTCCGCTGCCAACTAGATTGCGCCGCAATCATCTTATCCAGTCCGATTTTACGTAGCGTGCCCAGCACGGCATGAACGGCCCCATGGGGCAACGCCTCAAGGATGTGCAACATCCCCTGGTTCCGGCACGCCGGGATGTCGTCGGGTTCATCCCTGAGCGCCCGGCGCATGCGTTCAATGACGCGTGGGCTTAACTCGGAAAGGTTGGCGAGCGTCACCTTCTTGGGTTTGCCATTTTCGCGGAAGCATTTCCGCAGCAGAACAGCGGGTGGAGAAGAGCGGTTGGGTATGGTCTCGATGTACATGGCATGAGTATATCGCATATAAATTAAATTTCAAGTAAATCAACGCCATTTACATGGGTACAAATTGAAGAAAAAATGCCCCGGCCAATCGCCGTCAATCATGACCCATCCACAACTTACCAATGAATATGGTGTCGAATTCTGGGGGGACTACGTCTTAAAAGCACATTATGCACAATATAATGCAATTTGCATATTGTATTGCGATCTGCTCCAGACGATAATCGATAACGGAAGGCTGGACTACTATAGGATTGCCCATGGCAGCAAAGGATTTTAATTCATTGCCGATGCGTACGCCGGGTTTTATCTCTGTAGGGGCCTCTTGTCAAGGGGATGCTCCGACGGCGAAGGCGTGGGCATCGGAGGGGGCTGGCGTTATGGCGGTCTCATATCTACATTCCTTGTCAGAATCTTGTTTTCCGTCAGGCTGGGCTCGCCTTGGCGAGCCC
>JAJYZF010000115.1 GCA_021800165.1 Planctomycetota bacterium
TCTTTAAGGCCTCAAAACTGGCCGCTGTTTCCGAGATATTCCACGGCCCGATCAGCGGAAAAGTCGGAAACGGCTGACATAAAACATACGCCAAGGCAATGACAATCGGCGAAACACCTTTGTCCGCGGCCAGTTTTACCGCCCGTTTCTTACGGGCGAAGTTGGCTTTGGAGTACCAGCAACGCACCAGTTCTGCATCCGATTTATTGGTCGGACTGGATCGATCTGTAAAAAATCCGCGGGCTTGGCTGCTCCACGCCATCAGCGGCATTTGCGTCTTGGTAAACCACGCCCGCGATTTCGCATCTGACGCGGCAATGCAGCCGCCCCATACCGGATCGACCATCTCCGCCAGGCTGAAATTATTGCTCACCGCCGCAAATCCGCGCAGGCCCTTTTTGGCAGCGTAGCGATTAAACGCATCCACCCGGGCCAGCGACCAGTTGGATCCGCCAAAGGACCGGATATGTTTTTTGCGAAGATGCAAATTGAGCACGTCCACAAATTCGCCCACCGGAATATCCGGGTTATCCCGGTGCATCATGTAAATGTCCAGATAATCTGTCTGCAACCGATCAAGGCTTTCCATGAGCTGTCGCGTCAGCGCTTCCGGATTACAATCCGGCGTGTGCGCTCCTTTGCCCAGTACCACCACTTTTTCCCGGATGCGCCGGTTTTTCACCCATTGACCCAAGGCCCGCTCGCAGCCGCCGCCGGCATAAATATGAGCGGTGTCAAACGCATTGCCGCCGCGCTCGAAGTAATCATCCATCATGGCTGCGGCCAGCGGGAACGTCTTGAGGGTGACTTTGTCCACGCCAAACACCAGCCGCGATACCGCCTTGTTTACACCGGCGATTTGCCCGTATTGCATTTCCGGCTGTCCCCGGACGCTTTGCACGCGCAGCGGACCGCCGTGAATCGGCAAACGCATTTTTTCCGGCTTTTCCGCCTCGTATTCCAGCCCGATGGAGGCTCGCCATTTATCCAGTGCGGCCATATTGCCCAAGGTGTCATTCCAGCTCATGGCCGGACTGGCGGCCTCCTGCCGACCTGCCGCCACAGCATCGGCCACCACGTCCGCCTCCAGCGTGTAAACATTGGCAATGCCATCCACCAGTATTTCCCGCGGCTCTTTGCTGTTCTCATGGAGAATAATTTTGTTATCTTTTTCTTTGGGTATCCAGGCCCAAGGCAATGTAAGTCTGCCGGCGGTCCCCAAAATCACCACCTCGTTGGTCATACCGGACCCTATGGCCGTGCCCACCGATGCCACAATGCCGTTGGCAAATTTCAGCACTGCATAGGTCGTTTCATCCACACCGGTCTTGGCGTGCAGCACACCGCAGCCCTTGACCTCCGTCGGATCCAGAAAGTCCTTTCCTGCCGCGGCACCCGCCACCAGCCGGGCCATCGACATCGGGTAGCATCCAACATCCAGGATGCCGCCGCCACCCAGTTCATTTTTGAACAACCGGCTTTCCAGGTTTTCGCCGGCCCGAAAGCCAAAGGTGGCTTCAATCATGCGCACATCGCCGATGGCTTTTTCCCGGATTAATTCCACCAGTTTTTGCATCAGGGGATGGCAGCGGTACATAAACGCTTCCATCAAAAATACCCCATGTTGCCGGGCCGCCTCCACCACCTGCATGGTGTTGGCATAGTTAAGCGTCAGCGGCTTCTCGCACAAAATATGCTTGCCCGCACGAGCCGCCAGCACCGCCCATTGCCCATGCATCGGATGCGGCGTAGAAATATAAACCGCCTGCACTTCGGGATCCGCCAGCAACGCTTCGTAGCTGCCATGTCGGCGCACCTGCGCGTCTCCCAGAAAATCTTGGCCGAATGTCGCAGCCTTTTCCATGCTGCGGCTCCCAACCGCCACCAGCTTATTTTTTTGCGAGGCTAAAACGCCCTTGGCAAAAGTTTTGGCAATACCACCCGTACCAATTAAACCCCATTGCAATTTTGTATTCACTGAAATCAAAGCTCCACGTAAAAATCATACTCATAAGAAAAACAATCCGGGCTAAAGCCATATCCCGGCGACAAGACGGCATTATAGAGGTACTTAAACGATGCTTTCAAGTACCGATAGAACCAAAGCAATCCGGTTTGGCGGCCACCGCTTGCGTCCAGAGGACATCCACGCCGTAACCACGTCCTGGCTTGATGAAACAATCCACGACTCTCCAGCCATTTTCTGTCGCGCCCTCGTTGATCCCGGTTTACCGATAACGGTCGGGACCGCCACCCGTATAATGACCCCGGCACAAATTTCAGGCTTCCGGCACACCGGGCCGCATCGGGTGCGGCCCCGCGGACTGGCAGGACGCCAGCATACAGGCGATAATTGGCGCATCATCGGGCAGAGGCTCGAAGGTTGGAGACTCTCCGTGCGTATTAAATCGATTGAGGTAATTGGCTTCAAATCTCTCGTCAAGCTCAAGCTTGATCTGCCCAAATTCTGCTGCCTCACGGGCCTGAACGGATCCGGCAAATCGACAGTGTTGCAATTTATTGATTTCGCCGCCCAGCAGGTTCGCGGCGAGATAGACAGTTGGCTCAGACTCCGCGGCTGGAAAAACCGTGATGTGCTCTCTAAGCTCACTTCGGCAAGAGTAGTTACCTTCCGGATAGCCCTTGAGCAATCCAACAACCACGATCTCCTCTGGACTGCAACGTTTGATCCACACAGCCTCATGTGCGTCAGTGAGACGATCCAACCGACCGATACGACGGCGGCGCAGGCCGCGGATTCGCCTATCTTGCAGGTTACAAATGGCAGGTACCGACTGTCCAAGCGTGACGAACAAGCCATTGAGTTTAAATACCAGGGTTCAATTTTGTCGGGTCTATTGGATAACAAGCTCCCATCGGCCCTGCGTGAAGTGAAGACATTTCTACGCACCACGGAATCCCTGGACATGCTCACGCCCGAGCGGCTGCGCGAACGTGTCCGTGAGGCCCGGGGAACCCTCGGTATCGGTGGGCGAAATCTTTCGGCATTCCTGGCTGATGCCGCAGCGCCTAACATCGCGGATTTGACCAAGACCCTGCGTCGGGCCTATCCACAGTTGATCGATATCACCGTGCGATCTTTGCGGGCCGGATGGAAGCAATTGCAGGTCACCGAGAAATTCGGTGAGAAAGCCATTTCCACCGAAGCCCAGCACATCAACGATGGAACCTTGCGGCTGCTCGCCATCTTCGCGGAATTGGCATCCAAACACGGCTTTTTGGTTTTCGACGAGATTGAAAACGGCATAAACCCGGAATTGATTGAGATGGTGGTTAAGAGTCTCTCGACAGCCCCCCAGCAGGTTCTGCTTACCACCCACAGCCCCATGATACTCAATTACCTCGATGACCAGCAGGCAAAAGAATCGGTTATTTTTCTGTATCGGACCAGGAATGGTTTTACCCAGGCCAAACGGCTCTTTGAGATTCCCTCATTGAGCGAAAAACTCAAGGTCATGGGGCCGGGAGAGGCATTCGCCGATACCGACCTGCAGCGGCTCTCGGAGGAAATCACCGCGATCCATCCCGGAGAAGGCTGATATGTATTTCCTGATCAGCGGCGAAGGGCCGGCCGATATTGGAATCTGCCGCAATGGCCACATGGTCTGCTACGGTGAAAATTTCCGCAAGGGACCTATGGCCTCCGTGGCTGATCAGATTGTAAGAAGCAAGGCAATGGATTCGATTTTTGCGAATGCATCACGGTTCGAATTTGTCGCCAACCAAAAGCTAAGTGCGGTGGCGGGCGGGTTTAAGGCGGTGCGAAAGACCATCAGACTGCCGGGCAAAAAAGCAAAAAAAGAGACCCGGTACTTCTTCAACAATGCCCGGGCATTGGCCAAATTGGCCAAAGAAAAAGCCCAACACTCTCACGCCCCTGTAGTCGCTATTCTCTTCCGCGACGCCGATGGCACCGCCTCGGCGGCCCGTGGCCAATGGGCGGATAAATACCAGTCGATGCTCGACGGCTTTGCCGAGGAGAACTTTTCCGGTGGTGTTCCCATGGTTCCAAAACCCAAGTCCGAAGCATGGTTAATCTGCGCCCTTAAAGCAGCCGGGCACCAAAATTGCGCGGCCTTGGAAAACCGTTCCGGCAATGACCATTCGCCCAACGCGCTAAAGGATGAACTCGCCGGGCTGCTTCCGCGGAACGGTGCGCACGATTGGCTTTGCGCCCAGATCGACCAAGACCAAATTTTAATCAACGAAATAGATATGCCCAGTTTTAATAAATTTCGTACTCGCCTTGAGGAAGTGCTCGGATCAGTGCCGCCGGGATGATCGCGCCTGCATTCTCACTGTTGCGTATGTCCGCCCGCCCCCCTCCCCACCCAACAGCTTACTTGAGCATGCCCGCCGCCCCGCGTATAGTACCAGCCGGTATCGTGTGCAGGGCACCTGCTTCTAGTTAGTCTGATTTGAGTTCCCTTTATGAATCAATCTTCCAACCCACGCCGGGCGTTGATAACCGGCATCACCGGCCAGGACGGGTCTTATCTGGCCGAGTTTCTGCTGGGCAAAGGCTATGATGTGCATGGCATTATCCGCCGTTCGAGCAGCTTTAACACCGGCCGCCTCGACCATATCTATCAGGATCCGCATGTGACCGGCAGCCGGCTGCACCTGCACTACGGCGATCTCACCGATGCCGCGGGCCTGCGCGATGTGCTGTCGAAAACCCGTCCCACTGAAGTGTACAATCTCGGAGCCCAGTCCCATGTGCGGGTCAGCTACGATCAACCTGTTTATACCGTTCACACAGATGCCTTGGGCACCTTGATGCTGCTGGAGGCCATTCGCGACCTGGGTCTGCCGGTGCGGTACTATCAGGCTTCTTCCAGTGAGATGTACGGCAAAGTGGCGGAAACACCGCAGAAAGAAACCACCCCGTTCCATCCGCGCAGCCCCTATGCCTGCGCCAAGGTCTACTCCTATTGGCAGGTGATCAATTACCGTGAGGCCTACGGTATGTACGCCTGCAACGGTATTTTGTTTAACCATGAATCCCCGCGCCGGGGCGAAACATTTGTCACCCGCAAGGTAACCCGCGCCGCCACCCGCATCAAGGTCGGCCTGCAAGATTCCCTTTACATGGGCAATCTGGACGCCAAACGCGACTGGGGCTTTGCCGGCGATTATGTGCAGGCCATGTGGTTGATGCTCCAGCAGGAAAAGGCCGATGATTTTGTCATTGCCACCGGCGAAACGCATACCGTCCGCGAATGGATTGCCTTGTGCTTCCAACTGCTGGGCTTGAACTGGGAAAAGCATGTCAAGATAGACCCCCAGTATTTCCGCCCCGCGGAAGTAGATCTACTGCTGGGGGATGCCAGTAAGGCTCGGCAAATCCTGGGCTGGAAACCCACAGTCGGCTTTACCGATCTGGCCAAGATCATGATCGCCGCCGATATGCGACTAGCCGAAAGCGAGAAATTACTTCAACACCACTCCCGCCAGGGTCAATCCGGAGATTAACCTCATGCGCTATCTTATTACCGGCGGAGCCGGGTTTCTGGGGCGCGTGGTTTGCCAAAAACTGCGTCAGCGTCCTGAACTCAAAGCGGATATCATCGTCCTGCGCAGCGCCGACTGCGATCTCACCCGCCAGGATCAGACTGAAAAAATGATGGCCGAAGTTCGCCCCGAGGTGGTCATTCATCTAGCGGCCCGCGTGGGCGGCATCGGTGCCAACCGTGAAAATCCCGGCCTGTACTTTTACAGCAACGCCATCATGGGCATTCACCTCATCGAAGCCGCGCGCCTGGGCAAGGTACGCAAGTTTGTGCAGGTGGGTACCATCTGCGCTTATCCCAAATTCACCCCGGTGCCGTTTAAGGAAGATGATCTGTGGAATGGCTTTCCGGAGGAGACCAACGCCCCCTATGGCATCGCCAAAAAATCGCTGCTCACCATGTGCCAGGGCTATCGCCAACAATACGGATTCAACGCCATTTATCTGCTGCCCGTGAATCTCTATGGCCCCGGCGATAATTTCGATCCGCACAGCTCGCACGTTATTCCCGCCCTCATACGTAAGTTTGTGGAGGCCGGTCAGGCCGGAGCGGACCACATCACCGCCTGGGGCACCGGAGCGGCGTCGCGGGAGTTTCTCTATGTCGACGATGCCGCCGAAGGCATTGTGCTGGCTACCACCCGCTACGACCAGCCCGAGCCGGTGAATCTGGGTGCCGGACGGGAAATCACCATCCGCGAGCTTACTGAACTCATCGCCAGGTTATGCGGGTTTGCCGGCAAAATCGTCTGGGATCCCACCAAGCCCGATGGCCAACCCCGGCGCTGCCTGGATACCACGCGGGCCAAAGATCGCTTCGGCTTTATCGCCCGCACCACTCTGGAAGACGGCCTGAAAACCACCATCGAATGGTATCGCCGCCACATCGGCGCTTCCCCGGCTCGCTGATGGTCCAACGCAACTCAAGTGGTTGGCGTCTGGCATAGGGACCGCGCAAAAATAAATTCGTGTTTTACGGCGCAGAAATTTTGGCCGCTGGCGAGGCGTGAGCGAGGCGCATACCCCGACAGTGGGTCTGGAACGAGCCAACAACGAAGCCGGTGGCCAAAAGGGCCAGCCGGAAAGTGTGAAGTTATTTTTGCCCAGTCCCATAAGGTTACAAGACTCATTGGCAAGCCCGCCTGAGGCGGCATCATCGCCGCTCAAGGCGCAGTGTGACTGGGGCAAGTTTGAAGAACGCATTGACGGGTGGAAGCTGTATCAGGCCGGACTCGTGCGGAGAGCCGGCGGCCAATGGCGTTGCGGTACCCCCAGCCGCTCTCCCAGCCAGATGGTAATACCAAATCCGACAAACCAGCCAATGGTGGAACCGGCGATGATATCGCTGTAGAAATGGGCTTGCATGACCATGCGTGAAAATGCCGTCCCCCAAGCCACAATCAAAAACAAAATCCTGCCACGCGGCGAAAGGTAGATCATCACCGCCGCCATGGCAAACGCCGCGGTGGCGTGCCCACTGGGAAAGCTTAAGTCGACCTGATTGATGAAATTACGCATGGGTTCAAACAGGCTCAGGCCGTTGTTGGTGTGACCTGTGGGCAGACTTTGCCAGGCGGTGGCCAACCGGCTGGTGGCGGCCGCACCCCAATGGCCGGCAGAGTGTACCAAGGCCCAACCGCGCCGGGTCCAGTGGAATAAAAAACCATGCTCATGGACAAATATGCCCGTATTGAGATATCCAATGGGGCGAAGTCGTCCCACCAGCGGTTTGATAACCGCGGACACGCCCCCGGCTCCGAGCACCGCAGCCACGAGCATCACAGCGGCTTTCCAGCCGGCCGGATCGTACCAGAGGAGCACAGCCGCGACAAAAATTACTTCCTCCGGCTCGCCGACATCGCGCAAAATCCGCCAGAGATTCTCACTGTTGTGATACACATGAGAATGCAACGGCGGGGTAACGGTTCTCCACCATGGCGCATGCGGGTGAAGCGCAGGGTTTTCCTTCACCTTGTCCCAATTGTATGGAGCCTGATTGCCCATGAACCAACGTGTGGCCCGCCAGGCTATGGTATCCAACCGGGCATTGAAGCTCAGCAGCGCCACTTCCGCCACCATAACGAGTGCCAGGATGATAAGATTTTTTTTCAGAACTGGATGCCGCCGCGACCACGATTGTTTCTCTGCACTTTGCGGATTCATTCAGCCATACCCTTTCAAAACCGTCCTTGGATTCGGCCAATTTAAGCGCGCCACCGCGCCATCCATGCGGATAAAACCAGTATCCCCAGGCCACATTCAAAGCTTATAACCCCACGGTGGCGGTTACGCCCCATGGTCGCCGACGGTTGGGCCGGCCTTAGGCAACTGGAGTGGCCGGGGCCAGCGGCGTTTGGTCAGTCGGAACGCCCCGCACCGGAGCCGTCGGCTTGGCCGGTTCTGGTTGGGGCATCGGCTTTTCATCGCTTGGGGTATTTAGCTCTTCGGCAGATTGCGACGACGTGGGTCGCCGCCGCCGGTCTGGCCGTTCCGGCCGAGTTTGGTGTTGGAGTTTATCCTGTTCCTCTTTGGCCACGCGACCCGCCTTGCCTTCAATGACTGCCGCCGAAAGTTCTTTCATGACCAGATCGATGGCCCGCATGGCATCATCATTACCCGGAATGGCTATATCCACCATGTCGGGATCACTGTCGGTGTCGATAAGACCGATGACCGGTATACCCAGCTTTCGAGCCTCCAAGATAGCGTTGGCCTCACGCTTAACGTCTACGACACACAAGGCTCCCGGCAAACGTTCCATGTTGCGAATACCCGCGAGGTTACGGAGAATCTTTCGGTATTCCCGTTTCAAGCCCGATTCCATTTTTTTGGAATACTTTTTACTAACGTCCGGCGATTCCAAGATCCGTTCCAGTTCCTGCAACCGTTGCAGCCGCGAGCGTATGGTCCGAAAGTTGGTCAGGGTGCCGCCAAGCCAGCGCTCCGTGACCACCGGCATGCCGGTTTGTTTGGCTACATCGTCAATAACCGCGCGAGCCTGCCGCTTGGTTCCTACAAACAACACGTCCCGGCCACCACCGACCAGACGCCCTAGAAACCGCTGCGCAGCGATAATCCCTTTGAGCGTTTCACGAACATCAATAATGTGAATTAAATTGCGCTTGCCGTAAATGTACGGCTTCATTTTCGGACACCATCGGCTGGTCCGATGGCCAAAGTGAATGCCCGAATCAACAAGTTCCCGAACCAATTGCTGGTTGGCCATTAGAAAACCCCCGAGTTGTATCAGCGATATCGGAAGCCGGCTGGTGCACGCTTCTTACCACCGCTTATGTCTGTCGGCGAAAAAACGCCGACAATAAAAACAAACCATGTCGCGATCCGGGAAACGCCCCGGAACTCTGCCGACATCCAGCCAAGACCAATTATGTTACCCGCCAAGGCTAGTCAGGTCAACCAAGCGAAAATGGAGCAAATTGTTAGGGGTGTAACTCCTATTGTTGGCGATCAGGCGGCGCGTTGCGTCCAATAAGTTTCCACCAAGCCGGCGTAATCCAAACTGCGCAAGGCGGTCATGTGTTCTGCCCGCTTAACGCGCCAGCGACAGGAGTTGATCTTCAATCGTGCTCCCACCATGTTCTTACAGGCACCTTCCACGGTACCACTGCCGATGACCAGGCCGCGTTGCAGACGCTCGCGATACCATAAATCATCCTGGTGTGGTTCCAGATAACCCAGCAATTGGTCCAAGGGGACGCGTTGCCCCGCAGAGAGTTGATCACGCCCAGCACGCAGGTGCTTCACCCAGCTTGCACCCCCATGACGCAACACATAAAGTATCTGCTCATCGGCCCAGTCCGTGGCAGTGGATCCTTCACCCCATATC
>JAJYZF010000116.1 GCA_021800165.1 Planctomycetota bacterium
ACTTGCCGGTACTTCCATACCGCTCGCCTAACCTCGGACCGGCCTCCGCAGCAGGCCCTGGCATCGAACAAAATTATCTCGACGCTTTCACCCACGCGAATTTCCCGGACAATATTGGATCTTCATCGGGATGGCGGATTCACCCAGCCGCTGGTAGGTTTTGTGCCCTGCTGGCCGAGGTCACCACGGAGAACGTACGCACGGCGTTGCTGTCCAGCCGCACCGTCGACGTAAGAATATGGGATGTCAAGACCTTTGGCCGCACCTTGTTTACGCAGCGCAAACTGGCCTTCCCCGGCGCAAAGAAACCGGATGGACCATAACGCCCCGATCAGCGGGGGGCATCAGGGCAGCCCGGGCCGGGTGGCCATTTCTTGCATTACCAGGGAAAGGTTCTATGATGAAGTTATGGTGTAACGCTTGGAACTTCGGATGGATGATGTCTGGGCGGTTGATTTTGCTTTGACTTTAAAAAAAGGGATTTAACATGAGTATTCCGGTTGCCGTTCAACTTTATACCTTGCGTGATCTGATTGCCCGCGATTTCCTGGGCACTTGCCGCAGCGTGGCCAAAATGGGCTACAAAGGGGTGGAATTGGTGGATACCCGCAGCATTCTGACCGCGGCTAATTTGAAAAAGGAAATGGCCGCAATGGGCCTGGCCGTGGCTGGGGCGCATGTGGGTATAGAGCAATTGGAGTCGAATTTAGACGCGGTGTCCGCCTATTATGGCGAAGCGGGGGTTTCCCATCTGGTGTGCCCCTACATGCCTGATACCCGCCGGAAAACCGCTGACGATTGGAAAAAGCAGGCCAAGATTCTAGCCACAATAGGCTCTCAACTGCGCACCAAAGGCTTTACCTTCTGCTACCACAACCATGATTTTGAGTTCCAGAAGCTCGGCGGTACCACCGGATGGGATATTTTGTTTTCCGGTACGGCCACGCAGAACCTCGCCTGCGAATTGGATGTCTACTGGGTGCAGTTTGCCGGAGAGAATCCGGTAACTCTCATGCACAAACTCAGCGGACGACTTCCGCTGCTGCACTGCAAAGATATGGCCGCCGGACCGGAGCGCAAGTTTGCCCCCGTGGGCAGCGGCATCTTGGATTGGAAGGGCATATTTGCGGCCGCTGGGAAGGCGGGAGTAAAGTGGTATCTTGTCGAGCAGGATAGCTGCTATGAAACCCCCCCACTGGAGGCGGTGCGCACCAGCTTGGAGAATCTCAAAAAGATGGGAATTGCCTGAAAAGCCACCGCCATCTATTTAGATTCCAAGCAGCGCTTCGGCACGCAAACCGTACCCACCCACCAGCGTAGAATAGGCCGGAGAGCGAAGGGCTGATTTTTCAAGGAGGCCTTTTTCATGGCTGAACCAACGACGACTACGACGGCACCCGCCGGATCGGTGATTCACATTTCCAGCGCCGGGCCGGGAATTGCGGGCACATTTCTGCGCGTGCTTCTGGGGCTGTTACTGCTGGCCTCATTGGGGCTGAACGTATTTTTACTTTTCGCGTTGATGACGCTGCACATGGTAAAAAGCGGCCTGCCCTCCGGCCATGGCATTACGCAAACGGTGATTCGCACTGGAGGGGCCGATAAAATCGCGGTGATTCCCATCGATGGCACCATTGATGCAGCGACGGCATCTGAAGTACAAAAAGACGTGCGGCTGATTCGCCGCAGCCCCGACATTCGCGCCGTGGTACTGCGGGTGGATTCGCCCGGCGGCGGCGTGAGCGATGCCGACGAAATTTACCACGCGCTCGCCGGCCTCAAGGCCATCAACAAGCCGGTCGTGGTCAGCATGGGGGCGATGGCCGCCAGCGGCGCATACTACATTTCCATGGCCGGCCAGCAGCTTTTTGCGGAACCCACCACAGTGACCGGAAGCATTGGCGTGATGCTGCCGGGATTTCAGATCACCAGCTTACTTAAGAAAATTGGGGTTAAGCCCGAAGTACTTACCAGCACCCCGGCCGTCTGGAAAGAAGCCGGCGCACCATGGTCCACCTATACCCCGGCGGTGAAGAGTTATCTCATTGATTTGCTCAACTCGGATGACGCCCGCTTTGAAGCGGTGATCCAGAAAAGCCGGGGGGCACGTCTGGACGAACCGGTGGCCAATATCGCCAACGGTAAGGTCTGGACGGCGCAAAAAGCTCTGGAAAAAGGGCTGGTGGACCATATCGGTTATGAGCGTGCGGCCATTCATGCCGCAGCCAAGCTGGCCGATATTTACCATCCCACGGTGGTGGAACTCTCCCCGAATCAGGGGTTGCTTTCGCTGATCAAAGTGCAAAGCGCGGTTTCAGGGATGAAAATGGAACTCTCCCCACGTCTGATCACCCAGATGCTTAGCCCAAAATTTGAATACCTTTACGTGCCGTGACGGCCGCTGACGATGCGCCCTTCATCAAAGAGTTCGGTAATGGCTGCGGCCACTCCGGCTTGGGTCTGCGGCAGGGTGGTGCGTTTGGCGGCGGCTTTCACATCTTCGTCGGCACTGGCCATGGCGAAACTGATGTGCGCCTGACGCAACATGGGAATATCGTTGACATCATCGCCGATGGCCGCCACAGTTTCCGGAGCCAGGTTCAACCGCTGGCAAAGGGTGGTGATGCCGGTCCATTTGCTGACCGCGGGATGAAACACCTCAATTACATGGCAATCAAAGAGTGGCGCTTTAATGGAAAGAAAGTAAATCTCCGTGCCGAAATGCCGCCGCAATTCCGCTTCGATACGCGGCGTTTCAGGCCGGTCCACCACAATGCCGATCCGCACCACATGCCGTTGCAACGCTCCATCGAGCTGGGTGGTTTGGCGGGCCTGCACGCGATTGCGCACAAACCATTCGCTGGTGGCCGGATGTACAGGGCCGTGGCTGGTCAACACATAGTACGGAGCGGGGGAAGCATCTTCATCAATCAGGGCCAGACTGGAGTGCCCCCAATCCGAAAAAAAATCGATGAGCCGGGCAATAGCAGCCGCGGGCAAAGTTCGCCGATGCAGCGTTTGCCGATCCGCCATGTCCGCCACCACCGCTCCGGTGACAAAAACTCCCGGGCCTTGTAGTTGCAGTTCCGACAGCACGTCATGGCTTTCGATGATGCTGCGGCCGGTACAAATGGCAAAATGAACGCCGGCCGCACGCAGACGCCTGATGGCAGCCACATCATCACGATGTATGCGATGGTCGCGCCCAATCAACGTGCCATCCAGATCGCACGCGACAAGGTCAATGGGTGTTACGCCGGACGAGCGACGAGGTTGAAATGATGGCGAGCCTGATTTCATTTCGCCAGTGTAGGCCAGCGCTATGGGGCGCGTCAAAGACCGCAGCCCGCCTGGTGTCGGAAAAATGGCCGCCTTGAAGAAAAAAACGAGAGGTCCGCGCCTGCTGGCCATACTCTTTTTTCTCCCCCCCGCACCCGCTCCGCGATCGGTCACCCGCCCGGGGTGTCCAAAATGCGATCAACCAATGCTCGCACCCGGGCTTCAACCAGAGTCAGGGCCGCCTCCGGGCCGCTGCGATCCAAATCGTGAACGTGCCAATATTCAACGCGGCTTGCGTATTGCGGGAAACTCTCCATAATCATCCGCTGGTGTTCCGACTCATCCATGCCGATAATGATGGAGGCCAATTCAAAATCCTTGCAGGTGGCCTGCTGCGGATAGCGGATGGGTAATGCAGGGCTCAGGCCATGCTCGGCCAGAGCCGCCAATGCCAACGGCGAAATCGGCCCGACATTATGACTCCCCATATTCAGGCGCAAGCCGCGGGAGGTGGCTCTCCATGCCATACGCTTTTTAGCAGCCAGCGCAGAAAAGATAATCTCGGCGAAGCGGCTGCGATAATAATTACCGGTGCAAAGGAATAACACCTGATTCGCCTGCGGAATATGCAACTGGACCATGGTCAGGGTAACCGGTAAAAAGTGATCACATGGCGCTCTTGCTGTAGCGCCAAGGCATGGCGTTTGCCATCGGACCGCTTAGGTGCTGGAACTGATGTTTCGCCCTTCGGCCAGAAAGGCATCGGCAGGATCGGTATCGCTACGCGGCATCATCTGGGCCGAATACTGAGCCAAGTACACCCGGCGCATGCGCGGCGTCAGGTTAGCCCCGCTGCTGTGAAACACGTAACTGGAGAATACCGCTATACTTCCGGCCGGAGCTACGACCGCCACGCCGCGCTCGCGGCCAAAATAGCCGACCAGATCGTTGCTGCCCGGCTCCTGAATGTGTTTCACCCACGTGCGAATACCACTGACGCTGTACGGCAACAAGTACACCGTGCCGTTTTCCTCGGTCACATCATCCAAGGTGATCCAACAGGTGAGATAAGGTTTATGATTGGGATCTCCGACATAGCCGGAATCCTGGTGCCAACTGAACTTCATGCCTTTGTCGGCGCATTTGATCACGTATTGCTCCCAAAAAAGCCAGACATTTGGCCCCAGCGTGGCTTGGCAGATTTGGGCCATCAGATCCGAAAAAAGAAATTGCCGAAGCTCCGGGCGCTGCTTAAACACCAGGGCGGAAAAATAGCGTTTGCCGCGATGGTTCAAGCCCAGCACATCCACCCGGCGGCGGTCCATCTCGGCATCACATTCTTCGATGGCAAATTGGGCGTTGCGCCGCAGCAATTCTAAATGGTCCGCCGGCACCACATTTTTAAGCAGAAACCAGCCCTCCTGCTGAAATTGCTGCTGGTGCTCCCTGGTAACAATGCCTGGGGTGGATTCCACGACTGCCATCAGTTGTCCTCGTTATTCAATCGTCCGCACACGCACCGGCTAATACCCAACCGGCAGGGCCAGCATTAGACTCCGCCTTGGCCTGACTTGTCAAATACGAGCCAATCGCCAGCAGGTAAGCCAAGTTTGTCCTGTTCATGCCCGGCGGCCGGCGGCAAGCAAAAAATGACCGTCATCAATGATGGCCAGACCACCTTAGTGCATGGCAGGATGCACCCGCTTGGAAACAAGCAGCGATGAACCACACATCAGAATGGCCGCACCGGTAAGCAGGTAGAAAATGGAGTTCACCCCCCAGGCCTTGGCCGCCAGCCCCAGCGGGGCCAGACAAAGTGCACCCAGAGCATTAGAAAAACCCAGCGCAATACCCGAACCTAAAGCCTTGTTCTCCACAAAAATATCCTGGCCGATGATTAACGTCGCCGAAAACGTGCAAAACATCGCCACGCCCAGCACGGCCGCCAGAACCCATAACAACACCCCTGTGGCCACCGGCCATAGCGGCGTAAGCAACGCCAAAATCACCGCACTGGTCATGAGCAAATGCCGTCGTCCAAATCGATCGGCAATAGCTCCGCCGGCAATTTGTCCCACCACACCCGTCACCAACAACGTGGTGAGGATACTGGCCCCGGAAACCAGGGTTCCCCCCCGGCTTTTCCATAAAAACGGCACAAAGGCAATGGTGCCGAAGCACACCACGCCGCGCAACGCGGAGTACATCACCAGCACCATCGCCGGTCGGCGATGCGCTTTCCAGTGGATCGGCGGGGCATTTTCATGGCGGGCGGGAAGTCTGGGGGTGGTACGTATCAGCACCGGCAAAAGCGCTACCGTCGGCAAGGCAATCAGCCACAGGCTGGGCAATCCCAACCCGACCACAATCAGGCTGGTCAGCGTTGGCCAAAGCCCGCGCCCCAGTTCCCCGCCCACCAGGAAGACTGACATCCCAAGCCCGTGGCGCTTATGAGTAAGCGAGCGTACCGCCGCCAGAGCCTGTGGATGAAAAATCGTGCTGCCCAACCCCGACAGAAGAATCAACAGGATCAGCACCCAGATATTGGGCGAAAGCCCGATCAGCGATGCTCCACACGTGCACATCAGCAAGCCGATAATGACAAACCACCTTCCGCCCACATGGTCGGCCCATATACCCGCCACCGGTTGGAGCGCCTGACCGACGTACAACGTGGTGACCAACACGCCGGCCATCCGCACCGAATAATGAAGCTCGGTGAGTACCGCCGGTAAAATGGCCGGCAGGTAAAATGCCGCCCCGTCATTGAGCAAATGGGCCACGGCCAGCCAACCCAGACGAAAGCCGCCCCCCGGCGCTTCCGGCACAACCGGCTTTGATTCAAGAACCGAAGACACTTTCATGAATACCTTTTCCCATCGGTACCGCCACGTCGCAACGAACCGGCCGCGAATTGATTTATTTTAGCCGCTGACTGCGAACTTGGCTTGCTTTACCTCCAGCGCACAACCAGTCGCATGCCGCCGGATTTTGAACTGACCTCTGCAAATGCCACCACTAAGACAATTGAAGAGGCAATGCTGCGCTGACCGCAGCGCGGCGGTGCCGGGGGAGGGAGGGGGGAAGCGGTATTTCACGGATAGGGACCGCGCAAAAATAAATTCGTGTTTTACGGTACAGGAATTTTGTTACCGTTGGCGAGGCGTAAGCGACGCGCATACCCCGCCAGTGGGTCTGTAAGGAGCGAAAAGCGAAGCCAGCGGGCAAAAGGACCAGCCGGAAAACGTGAAGTTATTTTTGCCCGGTCCCGCAGAGTCTCGCCATGACGAGTTCGGAGGCCGTGGAATAAGTCCGGTAATTATTGAAGCTGGTGTTGTTCTCCTGGAAAGCATGTTCCGATTTGGCAGATGAAATTATTCGGACCTGCCGGTAAAAAAATAATATCGTCGGCACTTCTCGGACGCCATGGCTCCGATAAAAAAGGCGTTTTCAGCGCTGCGATGGCGGCTTTTGCAACGTCTGGACCATAACCAAAATGCGTCTGGAAAACCGTCTTTTGTGGTGATTGCCGATCACTTGCCTGCCGATGGATAACCTTGCCCGCAGGCCCGCGGTTCGGGGAATTGAGGATCGTGGCCGGGCGGCAGTGGAGCGTGGTTGGATGAAACCCCAATGGCTGCAAACAATTGTCCTCTTATGGATTATTTAATGTAGTCGTAGATATTTCTCCACTATTAAGTGTTACCGAGGACCGAGCCGAAGTGCCGGTAGCGATCGGGGATGGTGCGTATCCCTCCCCATGTAAGAACTAACGAAGGAGGCTGATGTGAGAGAGGTTTAAAAAGGCGGTGTTTCATGAAGTGTTCCTTGACCAGCGTACGGTTTGCAGCTTCCAACCATTTAACCTCCTCCCGGCGAGCCGGCATAGCGGCGGCCCTGATGGCAGCGGCCGCTCTGTCCTCTTCCGGATCAGTTCAGGCCGGTATCAGTTCCAGTCAGGCCTCCGAGATCGGTCTGACCCAGTTGTGGCAACTGAATCCATCATTGACCGGACAGGGAATTGCTGTAGGGCAGGCCGAAGCCGATGCCTCCAACAGTTCCTCCAATGGCTGGGGTTATGAACCAAACCCCGGAGCAATGGCCTCAAGAATAACCTATTACAGCTACAATCCGGTCTACAGCAGCGGAACCTATAGCCTGCCCGCCACCGGCGGTTACTCTTCGCTCTACGCCTCCGGCCACGCCACCAGCGTGGCGGACATCTTCTACAACGGCAGCGGCAGTGTGGCTCCCGGTGTGGCCCACGTGGATGTCTTTGACGCCTTCAGCTTTTACGATTATGTGCTGTCCAACAACGCCACGGTTGCCAACGAGCCGGCGATTGTCAATCAAAGTTTCGCCTTTACCGGTGTTAGCGCCGGCCAAATTTTTAACTACAACTACGTTTATGACAATTATGCGAACTTGCACAACACTTTGTTCGTTACCGCGGTGGGTGACGGCACCGGCACTGAAACCGGTACCACGCCGGTAAGCCAGATCAATGCGCCCGCCACCAACTACAATGGCATTGCGGTCGCCGCTTACGGCGGTGCCAGCGGCGTCGGGCCGGCTTATGGTGGCATTTCCAAACCGGATATTACCGCGCCCGGCAGCGCCACGAGTTTTACGGCACCCATTGTTTCCGGTGCCGCGGCCATCCTGGAACAGGCCGCCAATGCCAATGTCGGCGGCGCGGGAACTTCCTCCCTGGCGGACAATGAACGCACCATCAAGGTGTTGTTGCTCAACGGTGCCGTCAAACCCACAGGCTGGACCAACAGCTATAATTACGACACCTCAACCGGAACCGTCACGTCCTACCTGGCACCTACCGCCAACACCACCACGCCGCTGGATCCACGCTACGGCGCGGGCATTGTGAATGTTTACAACTCCTATCAGGAACTTGCCGCGGGCCGGCAAACTTACACCAGTTCCACTTCGGCCAGCGGTTCGAGCATACCAGCTCCGGTTTTCACGGCCGCGTCCACCCACTTAAGCGGCTGGGACCTCAATACCATCACCACCAGTTCCAGCTCCGCCAATGCTGCCAACCATTATGTTTTCGATCTTTCTTCCACCAAGGGATCCTCCTTTGGACTAAACGCCACCATCACTTGGAATATGCAAACCAACCAAAGCGTTTTAAACAATTTGGATCTTTACTTATACAACACCAGCGGCAAATTGCTGGCCTCCAGCACCAGTAAGGTGGATAACGTGCAGCAAATTGAAGCCACGTTGGCCCCCGGCATTTATGACCTGGAGGTGGTGAAACTCGGCGCAGCCGAGGTCTCCGCCACCGAGACCTACGCCATGGCCTACAATTTTACCGGATTTGGCCAAAGCTCCATACCCGAACCATCGGCACTGGCGATGCTGGGAATTGGTATGGGGATACTGCTCGTGCATCGCCGCCGACGTCCACCCGTTGGCCGTCGCGAAGATTCCCATCGCATGAATGGCCACCACCTGTGACCATCGAGAAGGCGTAGATGCCGCAAGGGCCGACCTCGGCAACAAAAATTTGGCTGCGGATTAAAGGGCGGGCGTTTGGATCGACTCGGCGACTAAACGCACGCCCCCAAGGCTGCGCCGACATCAACCTCCCCGAGCCTGGTGGCCCAACCGTTGAATTGGTTTATCCCTGACGGAATTATTCAAGACCCCTCCGCCATCGTAAAACATGACTGGATCCTTCCGGATTGGCCCCGCACAACTTTACCGCTAATCACTCATTTCAAGGTAGGTTATACCGATACGTGCGAACATTATGGGCGGTGGACCAAGGACGTGGAGGCCTTGCACAAAAACCAGTAAATCTTGAAAAAAAATCGTCATTTTTTTGACTTTGGGTTGGGGCGTGCCTAGGCCTTAAACAAGCGAGATGTTGAGCGAGTTTTTCGTATTTATGATGTGCCGAACAGGCGCGCACTGCGTCCATTGCAGCGGGGTGTTTGCGGCTGGTCGAGGTTCAATGTTGTGCTTGCTTATCGGGATGTCTCCTGGGGCTGGGCTTCCGCGGCGGATCGGGGCGTCCTTACCCCGACATCATGGTTGCATGATGCTAACAGCGTATGG
>JAJYZF010000040.1 GCA_021800165.1 Planctomycetota bacterium
CCGGCGTCTGACCCGTTCCATAGTAACTCTGTGCGAGGGTCAGATTTTAACGTGCTTTGAATTCAACCTGACTCGCACAAACATAAGTATCGGGAAACGGCGCCTACTGGAACACAAAAAAACGGCGTGATGGATTGGCATGGTGGAACGCATTATTTCCGGTGCGTCCGGAAAACACCTCTGGCCGAAAATGTGGCGGTTTAAGGGCCAGACTAAGCTGATTTTTTCGGCCCATCCGCGCCACCAAAGCCCAAGGTCCGGAAAGAAAATCTTGCACCTGACAAAAATAATTTCGTGACATAACGCAGCTTGGCCACAGCTTGCGCGATCCAAGCCGCATGCTCTCTGCCGGCGATGGAGCACTGGTTTGAAAAATGCCTATAATACCGCCTGGTACGTCCAGCGGGACTCATGGGTGTCCAGGAGTCACGGGACACGGGACATATTTAGCAGCAGGAATCAGGCATGGTGTTATCTCTGGCGGGAATTTTCACAGATCATTTGGTTTTACAACGCGACGCGGTCATTGCGGTATGGGGAAAGGCCCCGGCCCATGCGGTGATCACGGTAGCATTTCGCGGCGTGCGCGCCACGACCCAAGCAAAGGCCGACGGATGCTGGCGGGCGGAACTACCCGCGATGGCCGCCTCAACGGAAGCGGCAGACCTTACGGTAAGCGTCCAGGAGGATCCGACGGGCCAGACCCGTCTGGTATGCCGAGATGTGCTGGTGGGCGATGTGTGGCTTTGTTCAGGCCAATCCAACATGGAATGGTCGGTCGCGATGGCCCGAAATGCCGAGCAGGAGTTGGCCGCTGCGGATTTCCCGTTGATTCGGTTGCTTAGCGTGCCCAAGCGCGTCGCCGACCAGCCGGTCGCGGATCTTTCCGGCACAGCCTGGCTGGTGTGTTCCGGTGCAACTTTGGAAAAAGCGCTGCCTGGCGATTCATCGGTTGGGTTTTCGGCGGTGGGATATTTTTTTGGGCGGGAACTGCAACGCCATCTCGGTGTGCCCATTGGTCTGATCAATGCTTCGTGGGGGGGAACGGTGGCCGAGACCTGGATGAGTCCGCAGGGCCTTGGGGCCGATCCTCAGGTGCGTTCGATTTGGGAAGATTATCAGCGTGATTTCCCGCGGTGGAAAGAACGGGAAGCCCAATGGAAGCAGGAGATGGATGCCATTGCGGTGCGAACCAGTGACACGGGGAATTTGGGATTGGGCCGCGGTTGGGCGGCGATGGAGGAACCCAGCCCGCCATGGCCGGAGATGACCCTTCCCGCGAATTGGCGTACCGAAGGACTGGATTTCAACGGCATCGTCTGGTTCCGTAAAACGGTGGATGTGCCCGCGGCCTGGGCCGGCCACGATTTGCAGTTGGGCATAGGTTCCGCCGACAAGAGCGACATCACCTATTTTAACGGGGAACAAGTGGGTAGCGTGACGATGCGTGATCGGCCCGATGCCTGGTGCTATTTGCGGGTTTATCGGGTGCCGGGGGCCTTGGTAAAGGCCGGCCGCAACGTCATTGCCGTGCGTGTCCATTGCGACCGCTTTGATGCCGGGTTGAGAGGCCCCGCGAAGGCCATGGCCCTGAGTTGCCCGCAGGATAGCCACACGCCCGCCATACGCCTGGATGGCCCATGGAAGTATGCGGTAGAAGCCAATTATGGCATTGTCACGGGTCCACCCCAACCGCTGGGGCCGGGCAACCCCAATGCTCCCGCGGCTCTGTTTAACGGGATGTTGGCTCCGTTGACCAATTTCCCGATTCGCGGAGCAATCTGGTATCAAGGGGAATCCAATGCGGACCGGCCAGCGCAATATCAACATCTGTTCCCGGCACTGATCCGCGATTGGCGGCGGCTGTGGCACAATGATCGTCTGGCATTTTATTTTGTGCAGTTGGCCAACTACATGGCGACGCGTGATGTGCCGGGGCCAAGCCAATGGGCCGAGCTGCGCGAGGCCCAAGCCATGGCCCTGGCCCTGCCGCACACCGGTATGGCGGTGGCCATTGACATTGGCGACGGAGGCGACATACATCCGCGTAACAAGCAGGATGTGGGGCTGCGACTGGCGCGGAGCGCGCTTTACAACACCTACGGCCAAAAGAACATTGTACCCAGCGGGCCGCTGTTCCGGGCCGCCCGACGGCAAGGCCGCCGGGTAAGCATTGCGTGGGACCATGTGAATGGCGGTTTGATTTGCCGGGGCGACAAGCTGGAAGGCTTTGCTCTCGCCGGCGCAGATGGTATATTCGCCTGGGCCAAGGCGCAAATTGAGGGGGAGGAAGTGGTTGTTCACAGCGATAGTGTGGCCGAGCCGCGAACCGTCAGCTACGCTTGGGCGGATAATCCGCGGTGTAATTTGTACAATGCGGCGGGTTTGCCGGCCGCACCGTTTCGGGCCAAGGTTTCGTGAGACTGCCCGGCTTGTGACGGGCCTGGCGGGACGGGCGGCTGGCAATGAGACTGGGGTGCGATACGATAAAACACCCCACCGACGTAGATACACACTTGGCCGCCTGCGGAGTTTTTGTTTGCCGGTAGCACCCATGCAACAACCCACCACCGCGCGTGGCCATTTCATTGGCACGGTGTTAGCCAACGAACTCCTGTGCCGGGAGCACTATCGTTTGAGGGTGGAAGTGCGCGATTTTCCGCGCAGTAACCCTGGCCAGTTTGTGCAAATTCTTTGCGGATCAAACTTGCCGCCTGGCGCCATGCCGGCCAACGAAAACGATCCGGACTTTCAAACTCCAGCATGGACCGAACTAACGTGGCAGCCCGGCCAGCCGCCGCCGCATCCTCATGATCGCTTTTTTGCCGGCGCTGCGGCGTACCTGCGGCGACCGTTTTCCATTGCCGATCGGCATGACCAGGCCGCCACCGCAACGACACCGCACGTATCAACGCTGGATTTTATTTACCGCGTCATCGGCAAGGGAACGCGTGGTCTGGAATCGATGCGCCCGGGGCAGCGGGTGTCTCTGTTGGGACCGCTGGGCCGCGGCTTTGCGGTAAGCGCCACGATGGGGCTGGCCATTCTGGTGGGCGGCGGAGTGGGTATTCCGCCCATGCTTTATCTGGCCAAGATTTTGCATGAAAAGAAAATACCGGCGGTGGTGTTGGCGGGGGCGCAACGCCGCGACTTGCTGCCGCTGAAAGTGTCGCCTGGCGCAGGCCAAAGGACACCATTCCCGGTCGCCACCTGGTCGGTGGATGAATTTGCCCGCTACGGTTTTCCCACGATGATCTCCACGGATGACGGCTCGCTGGGATTTAAGGGCTACGTGACCGGGATGCTGGAGTCTTTTTTAACCGGGCTATCCGCACCGCAGCGGCCGGCCTCGGTCATATTCTGTTGCGGACCCACCCCCATGATGAAGGCCACAGCGGGGATAGCGGAAAAATTTGGCGTGCAGTGCCAGGGTTCCCTGGAGCAACCCATGGCTTGTGGCATGGGCACGTGCCAAAGCTGCATTATTAAGTACCAGCCGCCCGGCCAGAAACAGTGGGTTTATAAGCTGACCTGCACCGACGGTCCGGTGTTTAAGGCCCAGGACATTCTCTGGTAGAACCACCCATGCGTATACTGCACATCATCGACCTTACCACCCCGGAAGATGTGCTTCCCACGGTGGCTCTGATCACCCGCCAGGTGGATGCGCAACATCAGGTGCTGGCCCTTGGGCACCAGTCGGTGATGCAAGCGGCCAGGGCCGCGGGCGTGGATGCTAAAGTGTTATCCTTGGCGCGGTCCGCAGGCTGGTGGGATCCTTCCGGCTGGCACGGCGTACACCGGGCGTATCATCTCCACCAGCCGGACCATCTGCATTGCTGGGGTTACTGGGCCATGGCGGCCGCGGCCATACCTAAGCAACTTCCGGCGGTAAGACTGATGAGCCTGCACAGACCGCCGACGCCCAATGAGTTATGGCTGCTGCGCATGGTCAACCGGCGTGGGCGGTGGTTGGGGCTTTGCGGGAGCCAGAATTTATTCGATCAGATGCGCCGGGCCGGTTGGCCGCGGGATCAACTGGTTTGCATTTCTCCCGGCCTGCCCCAGATGGCTGCCCCGGACCTGACTGCGGCGGAACTGCGCCAATCACTGGAACTGCGCGATGATGATCATCCGGTGATCTTTCTGGGAGGTACCCCACACCTGCACAACCGCCAGGATCTGGGTCTTTGGGCGGCGGCCATTCTGCAACAGCTTTACCCGCAGGCGCAGGCCTTGATACGCCTGGGATCTTTGCACTACGCCCCGTTGCAGGATCAGCAGCGACGTTTGCTGGCCTTCGCCCAGGACCTTCCACATCCGGCAATGATTCAATTTGTGGAGCCGGAGATACCGGTGGCAACCGTATTGGCCATAGCGGATATCATGCTCTTTACTCCGGATCAGGATATTGATTTTGCCGTGATGCTCCAGGCGATGGCGACGGGGGTACCGGTAGTGGCCACCAGCGTGCCGGGCATCGTGGATCTGGTCGGCGAGAGCCGGAGTGCCAGCCTGGTGCCGGTACAAGAGCCTTGGCCATTAGCGGCAGCGGCGCACCACTTGCTTAGCAATCCGCAACAGTCACGGGAACAACTCCGCGCCGCCGGCGGACGGGTGGAAAGCACATTTTCCTCCGCCCAATTGGCGGAAAGATTCGCTTCCATTTATCGCCAGCTCCGTGTGGCCCCCTTGCAGCCATTGGCCATGCCCGCGTAAACGCTGAAGGTGCGTAGTCGAAAACGAGCTGCTGATTATAATGTTAATTTGAGGTGAATATGAAAACCCAGACCGCGTTACTCCGATACCCTTGGGAAACCCGCCTGACCACCGTGGATCTTCCCAATGACCCATTGCCGGACCATGCCTTGATTCGCATTGAGGCCTGTGGAATATGCGGAACCGATCTTAGCACCGCCGCTGATGCCAAGACCTCCGCCTGGCAACCGTTCGGCCATGAGGTGGCGGGAATTGTGGAAAAAGCGGGAGCCAATGTTACCGCCGTTGGGCCGGGGACCAAAGTGGTGCTGGAGTCGTCGAGTTTTTGCGGCACTTGCAGTGTGTGCCGCAATGGCCGTGTCGATTTATGCAATAAGGCCCCCAATTTTTGGCAACAGCCGGCCATGGGGTTTAGTACGTATATGATGGCTCCGGGCTGTTGTCTGGTTCCCTATGACGGCCTGACCCCCGAAGCGGCATGTCTGGCGGAGCCGGCGGGCGTGGCCTACGATATGGTAAAAACCGCCGGCATAGCGCTGGGCGAAACCGTGGCCGTGGTAGGCCCCGGCCCAATCGGCTTAATGGCCGCGGCGCTGGCCCTGCGAAGCGGAGCCAGTGAAGTATGGTGCATCGGGCGCGGCCACAGCGCGCAGCGGCTGAAAGCAGCCGCAGCCATGGGGGCGCGGGTTTATCCATGGGATAAAAGTCTGGGCGATGCGAAGGATCTCCACCGCAAATTCAATCATGTGCTGCTCACGGCGCCGGTCCAGCATCTGCCCGAGAGTCTTGAGCTTCTAACCTATGGTGGCGAACTTACCTATGTGGGGATAGGCGTTGGTGACGGAAAGATCAGTTTTGACGCCAACGATTTTCACTTCCGCAAACTACAACTGCGGGCGAGTTTTGCCAGCCCCGCGATTTACTATCCGCATGTGCTTAAACTTCTGGCCGGCAAGGTTTTGGATGTGGACCTGTTGGTATCGCATCGTTTGGCCTTAAAAGACATCGACCAAGCCTTGCACCTGTGCCGCGATAAGAAAGACACCGTGGTCAAAGTGGTGGTTTTACCAGGCGCGGATGGATCCATGGGCCTGGCGTGATGGCACGCAGCGCCCGCGTGCGATACTGTTTGGCCGCAGCCGCGGCGATCTGCACCGCAGCGCAAGACCAATAGACTGTGGGTTTGCTGTCCGCCAACGATTCGCAGCCTGCGCCATTAAACCGCAGCTCACGAGGCGAATAGGCCCGGATGTGGTCGATCCTCGCCATTTGCAGGGTCTAGGACATTCCACCGGCACCCATCTTCTCCGGCAGTACCGCCGCCGGTGCCTACCCGCCAATTGATTGATACGCTTTCAGTATGAGCGGCTTGGCCGCCTCGAAATCCTCGGTCCGATGGAGCGTAATCTCCAGATTTCCCGTGCCGTAGTGCCCAATCTTCGTCACGTCCCGGCTTATCCCTTTGGGGCCCGGCTCCTTTGTCGGATCCAATTTTAGGAAAAGCACAACCTTGGTTCTTTGAATCTCCATGCAGACGATGTTTTGGGAGAGGCGATAGGCCACATAGAGTTTCTTGGGAAGTTCCTCAATCATGGGGTCCAACCCACGCAAATAGTCCTGCACTGCCATCGCCAATTGCTTAATTTCCGGCGACTTTGTCGAGAGATGTTGTTCGAACGTGTAGCTGCCGGTCGCACGAGTGGCGGCGGCCTTCTTGCCCGCGGCGACCATCACGGGGTTCTTCCCGGCGCCCGTGACCGCAGCGACAGCGATGGCATCCGATGCCCCGGCCTTCTGCTGCACCTGCTCGAAATAGATGGTTGAGTTCTCGAACATGCGGTACGTCCAGAGTTCGATGCTATTGCCGAGGATCTGCGCGGCGTGAAGGTCGTATTTTTTATAATTCGGTGCGATGCAGATAACGCGGATATCCGACCAGTCAATCTGGACATCCGGCCCCAGTGCCGTCTGCGCGGCCATGCTGAAATCGCCGACGTGATCACGGATCCACGAAAGGTAAAACAGGCTCTGGTTGATCAGATCCGAGGATGCCGTCTTCTTGTATTCGACGATCACCGGGTTGTTGTCCTCAGAAAGTGCGAGCGTGTCGACGCGGCCTCCGTGAAGCGGCCCGGTCGAAAATTCTGAGGCAACAAAACGGCAGTCGAAGATCGTCCGCAGGTTGGCCTCAACGATTCTTTGTAGATGTTTTTCCTCCGGAAAATTTGACTGTTGAATTGGGTTAAGGATCATTTTCCGTATTGAAAAAAGTGGCATCACTACCGCCCTTCCGTCTTAAGGTGCCCGCAGGCTGGCGGCCGACGGCCCGTGACCAGGTAAAAAAACCGTTGGCACCCCTCGGATTCTCCCCACGGTGGTTTGGTCCGTCAAGAGCGTGATGATGCAAAACTTTTTCCACAACGGTACCGCCGCCGTCTGCCGCGGTCTCGATTGGACAGATCAACTAAAATGGGATGGTGTGACTTTTCTTTTACCGGATCATTGTCGGCCTGACCGGGCACCGTTGGCCTGCCGTCGAAAACCTTCTCGCCTGACCTTGTCTTGGGGCGCAGCCGGTCTGACCGCCCCGTCAACCGCGGCAAGTTGGACGCACCAAGATGCACGGATAGCGATATTGGACTAAAATAAGAGCATGTTTACGGGTTTAATCCAATCGCTGGGAACTCTGGTCAAGACGGATGCCACGCCGTTTGGGCGACGCCTGGTGCTGGACTTGGGTGACGACTTGCAGACCGCGGTGATCGCGGCCGGTGAGAGTATCGCCGTCAGCGGGGTTTGCTTGACGGTGGTAGGGCACCACGGGCGGCAAGTGGAATTTGACGTGGTAAGCCAAACCCTGAGCGCCACCACCCTGGGGCAAAAAAAGCCCGGAGACAAACTGAATCTGGAATTGTCACTGAAAGCCGGCGACGCCCTGGGCGGCCATTTTGTGCAGGGGCATGTGGACGGAATTTCGACCGTGCTGCAAGTCGATCCTCGACCGGAGGATTGGCGCATTACCTTGGCGATAAGTCCGGCCATGGCACCGCTGATCATTCACCGGGGCAGTGTAGCCATCGACGGTATAAGCATGACCATCGCGGCCACGGAGCAAGGATCATTCCAGGTGGCGGTCATTCCCACCACCCTGGAAAAAACCACGCTGGGCGGGGTGCGCCCGGGGGATATGGTGAATATCGAAACCGATATTTTCGCGCGCACCATCGTGCATTATCTGGAGGCCTTGAGGTTGCGGGATGCCGAAAAGACCGCCCGGCGTGAACCACAGGCCGGATTGGCGGGAATGGAGAGGCGGCCCGGATGAGTGCGTACCTACCGACCATTGGCATCAGCATGGGCGACCCGGCCGGCATTGGCCCGGAGGTTATTGTCAAAGCTCTGGCGGATCCGGCGATTCGCCGGTTGGGGCGTTTTGTTATTTTCGGCCTGAACGAATTATTGTCTTATGCCGCCGATATTGCGGAAATGGAAGTCTATTGGTGGCGTGATCAGCACGAGCGGCTGCGGGCCTACGACCATGCCGTGGTGGTATTGGATTACGACGAATTTTCGTGCATGGGAATTGATGTTAAAAAGCCTTCCAAACAGGGTGGAATCGCTTCCATGCAATTTGTACAAGATGCGGTGGCCGCAGCCCTGAACGGACGCATTGACGCTCTGGTCACCGCGCCGATCTGCAAGGAAAGCTGGAAATTGGCGGGCTTTGGCCGATGGCCGGGGCATACGGAGATGCTGGCGGAAAAAACCCGCGCCCGGCGATACGCCATGATGTTCGCCGCCCATCCTCCGCCCCCGGACGCCGCGGGTACCGCCGGCAGCCTGGTCGGACCGCATAAGGGGCTGCGTGTGGTGTTGTGTACCATTCATGAACCGCTCTTTGAAATTCGACATTCATTTAAGATCGGGACAGTGTTTGATCCGATTGATTTGGCCCATCAGGCCCTTAAAGACTGGTTTGGAATTGCCAATCCACGCATCGCCGTCTGCGGACTCAACCCGCACGCGGGCGAAAATGGCCAATTCGGTGATGAAGAAGAGCGCATCATCGAACCGGCGATGAATATGGCCCGCAGCCACGGCATGGACGTGCGGGGGCCATTTCCCGCCGACACCGTTTTTGTCAAGGCCGCCCAAGGCCAGTACGATCTGGTGGTGGCGATGTACCATGATCAGGGGCTGATACCCGTGAAATTGCTGGATTTCAGCCATAGCGTAAACCTGACGCTGGGGCTGCCCATTGTGCGCACCAGCGTGGATCATGGCACCGCTTTTGACATTGTGGGCAAAAATCGTGCGGATCCGGGGAGCATGAAGGCGGCCATACGCATGGCCTGTCAGATTGTCACGCACCGGCATGAACGCAAGCTGGGCACGTCAGCCAAGGGGCAGGCGGAAGGCTAGGATGCGGCCAGAGATACCATGGGGCTTGGAGGGAAGGCCAACTGGCCGTGAACGGAAAGTGAGCACAGCCGCGTATGGATGCATACGCCAAGGACGAAGCCCGGCAGCGCCTGGCCCAGCCAAGCGGCGGATACGGAGAAAAATATGACCCGAACATCCCCACCTTCCACCCTTGAGGAACTCCAGACGCAAATCACGCAATTTCAATCGGAATTCGCCGCGGTTGAAAAGGAGTTGGCCAAGGTCATCGTCGGCCATCAAGGCGTGATCCGGCAGATGCTGCTGGGCTTGTTTACCGGCGGCCACGTACTGCTGGAAGGCGTACCCGGCCTGGGCAAGACCCTGCTGGTTCGCACGCTGGCGCGGGTGTTGGATATGCGATTCTCCCGAATTCAATTCACCCCCGATCTGATGCCGGCGGACATCATCGGCACCTCCATTCTGGTAACTGATGCCGCGGGCCAGCGGATGTTGCAATTTCAACCCGGCCCGATTTTCGGAAATCTGATTCTGGCCGATGAAATCAATCGAGCCACACCCAAAACCCAGTCCGCTCTGCTGGAGGCCATGGGAGAAGGTTCGGTAAGTGTAGCCCGCAACACGCATCGGCTGGAAAATCCATTTTTTGTATTGGCCACCCAAAACCCTCTGGAAATGGAGGGAACCTACCCCCTGCCGGAAGCCCAACTGGATCGTTTTGCCATGAAAATTCTGGTGGAGCTTTCCTCCCTGGAGGAACTCACGGATATACTTGGCCGCACTACCGGCGCGCGGCGACCCGAGGCCTTGACGCTGCTCAACGCCCAGCGGGTGGAACAGCACAAGCAATTGGTACGATCGGTGCCGGCGGCAGAACCCTTCCAGAGGTACATTGGTCAGTTGATCCTGGCCACGCATCCGCAACAGGCGGGTGCTCCAGAGATGGTGCGCCGCTATGTGCGTTACGGCAGCAGCCCGCGCGGGGCCCAACACATCCTGCTGGCAGCCAAGGCCATGGCCGTGGTGGCGGGCCGGGCGCAGGTCCGTCTGGAGGATATACAGGCAATTGCCAAGCCGGTTTTGCGTCATCGGCTGATTTTAAATTTTGATGCCCAGGCGGATGGAATCTCCGCGGATCAGATCATCGCGCAGGTCGCCGATTCGTTGGCGGCTAAGCTGTAAATCCCAGGCCATATCCTCCCGGGAGGCGACGGTACGGGTTGGAAACAGCCACCACCCAAGGCTTTATCCGCGGTTGGCAAACCGGGGTTGGGCCGGTATAAGACAGGGCCAGCGGCGGCTTGGCGTTTGAGCCGCCGGGGCAATCTGGCACAGCGGTCCTTTTATTGAGGAGATATCTTTGTCCCGGTCGAATCCATCGACACACGTTGGTTCCGGTGCAAGCTCCGGAACCAAGGATTACCTGGCGATAGCCCTGGGCTGGCTCATTCCGGGTGCGGGACACTGGCTTATAGGCCAGCGGGGCCGGGCTGTGGTCTTTGCTCTCGCTATTCATTTGCTTTTTTTCGGAGGCGTGTTGCTTGGCGGCGTGCGGGTGCTCAACCGTCCACGCCAGCCGGTGTGGGATTATTCACAATTTATGGCCGGCTGGCCGATGCTGGTCGGTAATGCGGTCAAAAATAATACTTTTCCACCGCACGCGAAACATCCCGTGGGCTTTGCCCCGTTGATTCAGGATGTGGCCACGGCCTATTGCGGACTGGCCGGCATGTTGAATCTGCTGGTACTGGTGGACCTGTTTTTGCATGTCAGCGACGACCACAGCCCCCCAAAGACCATCGTCGTTCCCCCCAGCGCCACCGGCGGGGAGAAGTGATGGCAACGGACCTTGGATGGCTGCATAACTGCCTGCCGACGCCGGCCTGGACCCCGCTGGTGGATCCACTTTACCAGCATGTCGCCCATCTTAGCGACTACTGGATGTGGCTGTTGATTCCGCTGGTGTTGGTTATTGCGGTGGTCTACCAGACCGCCCGCAAGGCGGAATTGCGTCAAGTGCCCGTCGCGGCGCTCTGGATGAGCCTGAAAATTTTGGCGGCCTTTGCGGTTATCGGCATCGGCCTTGAATTGATGTATCACTATGTGACGATTTGGAGTACGACCGGGCATCCTTAACGGCGCTCTATCCGCCGGGTTATGGCGGATGGCCGCACTGCCGACGCCAAGTGCGACGGGGGCCAGCATCGGTGGGGCTCTTACAACAGGCAACACGCGCCGCCAAAGGATGAAAATATGAGCATTTGGACAGGTCCGGAAATCCATGAAATCGGGTTCCTTGACGCCTCCGCAACCGAATTGGATAATAGCGGCCTGTTGCCGGATTTTTGGTGGCTTTCCGCAGATGGGTGCGGTGTCGCGCCATGACCGGACATTCGGCCAAACGTTTGATGGAATTTGATATTGTTGGTAAAGAAGATCGACCTTTTATCCGCTTGATGCCCCGCAGCGATAATCCGGGGGAAAAGGGTGCTTATGGCGACAGTAACAAAAAAAGATATCGTTGATCGAATTGCGGACAAGCTCCAGCTTAAACAAAACACCGTCCGCGAGGTGGTGCAGGAATTTCTGGCGGAAATTGTGCATGATCTCGACCACGGCCACCGGTTGGAATTTCGCGATTTTGGCATTTTTGAGGTCCGATCGCGTGCCGCCCGTCTGGCTTGGAACCCGCGCACCCTCACGCGCGTACCCGTGCCGGACAAGCGCAAAGTGCGTTTCAGAGCGGGCCGATTGTTGAAAGCTCGTCTGGCCAAACCTGCACCGATGGAAGACGGACGGAGCCTGCCGACCCAGCCGACCGGGCCAGCCAATAATGGCCTGACCAGTTCCGGCCCAGCGCCGACAAAACCATAACCGTACCGCGGTTGGGGACCGGGATGACCTTTCGCCGGGGTTGTCGCGGCGGAGTCTTGAGATTCAGGCCCTGGGTGCCACCGGACGATACCACGGACGGGTATTGTCTGGTCCCTTCCGGTTCATGCGGATGGTACAAATATGGGTGCTTTTTCTTCGCCAGGATCGGAAACCCTGCGGGTGTGGCTGGCCGATCTACAGCGCGCCGCTGAACTGCGCAGTCAACACCACCTGCAACGGGTGCTGCGTCCGGTGCAATCGGCGCAGGGAGCCACGGTGGAAATTCAAGGCCGTAGCTACGTGCAATTCTGCACGAACAACTACCTGGGCCTGGCCAATGATCCGGAAGTCATTGACGCAGCTCGGGCCGCCATCAGCCGCTATGGCACCGGCGCCGGGGCCTCGCGCCTGGTGGCCGGCTCCATGGACTTGCACCACCAGTTGGAGCGGGCGTTGGCCAATTTCAAGCAAACCGAAGCGGCCTTGATCTTTCCCACGGGTTTTATGGCCAATTTGGCCGTGCTGACCACGTTGGCCGGACCGCTGGACCGCATTGTTTCCGACAAGCTCAACCACGCCAGCTTACTGGATGCGGCCAGATGGTCGGGAGCTGACCACCGCACTTTCCCCCATAGAAATCTGACACGGGCCAAAACTTTGCTGGCCCGCCCGGCCGCGCCGGCCGTTGGCCGCAGTCAGCCGTCTGTAGCACCATACCATCTGGTGCCGCCGGCCCGCGGGACCCGAAGCTTTCTCGTTTCCGACAGCGTTTTTTCCATGGATGGAGATGTGGCGGATCTGGCCGCGTTGTCCGTCGTCGCCGAATCCGCCGGGGCGCTGCTGGTGGTCGATGAAGCCCATGCCACCGGAGTGTTTGGCGAACATGGTCGCGGGATAGGAGAACTCGCCGGCGTGGAAAACCACATTGCCGCAAGCGTCGGTACGCTTTCCAAAGCGCTCGGGTCCATCGGTGGGTTTGTCTGTGGATCGCAGGCGTTGATTGACACTCTGGTCAATGAAGCCCGCAGTTTCATTTATACCACGGCCCTGCCTCCCGCTTGCAGCGCTGCGGCTTTGACCGCTCTAACCATTATCGCCCGCCGACCGCAATTGCGCCGGCGCGTGATGGCCCTGGCGGCCTATGTGCGCGAGCACCTGAAAACCCTGGACTACGACTGCGGCCATTCATGCTCACCGATTATTCCAGTGATATGCGGCTCCGCGGAATCGGCTCTGGAGGCTTCCGAAGTCTTAAAACAAAACGGCATTTTTGTGCCCGCCATCCGCCCGCCCACTGTCGCACCCGGCACGGCTCGGCTGCGTTTGAGCCTGATGGCCACACACAGCGACGATCAAGTGGAATTGATGCTCAAGCAAATGGCCCGATTGCGTGATCGTATTTTAGTCCGGACCTAAGCCATGGCCCCATGCCCACCAGGCACCTTAGCCGCCCAGCCATTCGGCTATCTGGCCGGCATAGTAGGTCAGCACGAAAGCCGCACCGGCCCGCCGGAAGGCATACATGGTTTCCAGAACCAGAGCCTGTTCGTCAATGAAGCCTGCGGCGGCGGCAGCTTTGAACATTGCGTATTCCCCGCTGACCTGATACGTAGCGCACGGTACGTCCACCGTCGCCGCCACCTGCTGCAAAATATCCAGATAGGCCATGCCGGGCTTGACCATGACCATATCCGCCCCTTCCTGGACATCTAAAAGAGCTTCCCGGAGGGCTTCCGCCGCACCGCGCCGAAAATCCATCTGATAGCCCCGCCGATCTCCAAACTGTGGCGGCGATTCGGCCGCGTCGCGGAACGGGCCGTAATAGCCGCTGGCATATTTCACGGCATAACTTAGAATGCAGCGATCACTGAAACCCGCTTCGTCCAAGGCTTTGCGCACCGCCAGAACACCATGATCCATCATGCCCGATGGGGCAATGACATCCGCCCCGGCCTGGGCATGCAATACCGCCTGTTGGCACAACTGGGCGATGGTGGCATCGTTATCCACGGTGGCCACGGGGCCATGGGCGTGCATGGGCGGTACAGCGGGTGCAGGCACAACGCCGGCCGGCCCCGCTTTTTTCCCAGGTTGTTGTTTCGCTCCTGGCCCACCGCCCGCCGTGGCTGTCCGCTTAGGCTCCATCGCCCTGGGGACTGGCCCAATCAGCGGACCGCAATGGCCGTGATCGGTATATTCGCAGTAGCACAGATCGGTCATGGCCACCAGATCAATTCCGGCGTCCCGGATACGCCGCAACGTGGTGCATACCGCATTGTTGGGGTCGTGGGCATGGGTTCCACAGGCATCCTTTTGCGCTGAATCGGTTACGCCGAAGAGGATCACAGCCTTCACCCCACGCGAGAACAACTCCTTCACCTCCTCGACGGCAGTATCCGGCGAAAACTGAAACTGACCGGGCATGCTTACGATCGGCCGGCGCATATCCTGCCCGCTGCGTACAAACAGTGGGGCGACAAAATGTTCAGGCGAGAGCCGATTTTGCGCTACCAAATCGCGCAGCGCTCCGGTGCGCCGCAGGCGGCGCATACGCACATTGCTCGCGCTATGAAGACTACCCATGGCCCCATCATAAAACAATTTACCCGCCCTGGCCAACCCATGGGCGACGTTTACTGGACCGTACTCAAGATTGTTCCCTGCGCCACGCGGCTATGCAACGTTTGGCCGCTGTGCACCTGGGCCGTGCTGCGTACGATTGCGCCATCGGCATCGGTAGTGATCGAAAACCCTCGTTCCAGCACCGCCTGCGGACTGATGGCCAAAAGCCGCTGGCCAAGAGCTTCCAGTCGACCGGCGGCCAATTGGAGCCGGTTGGCCGTGCCCGCCACCAAGGTTTTTTCCAGATGGGATAGCTGTAAATTGCCGGCGGAAACCAGCGTCTGCGGCCCCATGCCAAGCAGGGTCTGGTGGAGCGCCGCAAGCTGACTCACGCCCTGAGCACGCAGAGCCTGCGCCTGATCCGTCAGACGGCGCTGGGCGGTTTCCAAACGACGCCAGTTCTGCGCAATGGCATGGCGCGGTTCAATGGCGGCGACGCGGCGCGCGGCCAATTCCAGACGGCGGCTGCGAAGTTGCAGCAGTTGGCGGGCTTGAATCGCCAGGTTCATCGCCCTGGCCTGCAAGGTATTTTTATGGTCGGAGATACGGGCCGCCACATAGTCGGCAAGCTGGTCTTGGCGCGTCTGAATTTCGCGCTGCAACGCTCGTACGTCGGGCACCGTTAATTCGGTAACACCGGTGGGCGTGGGGCCGCGCAGATCCGCCACCAGATCGGCGATGGTAATATCCGGTTCATGGCCGATGCCCGTGGCGATGGGAATATGGCCCGCGACCATGGCCCGGGCGACAATCTCTTCGTTGAAGGCCCAAAGGTCTTCCAGCGATCCGCCGCCGCGAACCAGTAAAATCAGGTCCACCCCGCCGATGGCCTGACTATGACGGTTAATCTGGCGGATGGCATTGGCTATCTGGTGGGCGGCGGAAGCCCCCTGCACGGCCACCGGATAGATCATGATCTGCAAACCGGGAAAACGCCGCCGGGCGGTGGTCAATACATCATGCAACGCATCGCCGGTCGGGCTAGTGACCACGACCACCCGCAGCGGCAGCCGCGGAAGCTGCCGCTTGCGTCCTTGCTCAAAAAGTCCTTCTTTTTTCAATTTTTCGCAAAGTTGCCGATACGCCAGTTCCAGCGCCCCAGCCCCCTGTGGCGTAACGTCATCTACATAAAGCTGTACCCGGCCGTGCGGCTCGTAAAACCGCACGCTGCCCCGCACCACCACGGCCATGCCGTCGGCAATGGTGGTGCCAAGGCGTGCCAGGGCCTCGCGCCAAATCACGCAGGGCAACTGGGCCGAGGAATCTTTAAGCGTGAAGTAGGCATGGCCACGCTGGCTGACGGAAAAATTGGAAATTTCACCTGCGACACGCAAGGGTCCGGAAAAATGATCGGCCAAGGCTTGCGTAATCAGGGCATTCACCTGGCTCACGCTATGGACTCTCTCAGATTCTGCGGCAGCCCCAGCCGGGCGTACTTTCCGGGCATCGGGTTGGGAGGCAGGTGCCGGCACGCTGGTAAAATCAAACAGGCTACCGGCCCCGGAAAATTTCTTTTTGGTTGGCACGGGTAACCTCCCTTGCGTGCTTAAACGCCGCTGTTCAGCGGCCATGGCCAACGGAGTTCTCGACGCCGCCCGGGACGCCGACGGACGGGATGGTTTGCGGCACCGACGCGGGCGCTGCCGCCGCCGGCTGGGTGTTGGCCCCAGTGGTTGGCCCAGGACGGGTTGTGACCTGGCTGGGCTGGGCCAAGATTTGGGTGGCCACCGTGGTTGGACCGTCCACCAGTGAAATTCCCGCCGGCAGGGAATAGCGGATGGTGGTGGGCTGCCAGTGGACATGCGGCTGCACGGAGGGCGTAATATCCAGAAATGCGATCACGCGTTTGCCAGGCGGTGCCAGATTGCCGCGGATGACATTGTTGCGCAGTTTCCGGATCAAGCGCTGCGGACCGGCTACCGTGATATGCACCGTGGCATTGCGTACATTGATGCGATACCGATTCAGCAACCAGGGCGGCCCGTTGAGCCAAACCGGCACCACGCCGATAAACAATTTTGTGCGAGGTTGATGCGGTACTGTAAAAGTGACCATGGCGTTGGCCGGTGTGACGGTTACCCGTGGGTCCGGCGAACCGGGGTATACCAGACTAAGCTGGGACGGAATGGTTTGGCGCGACCCCACCGGCAGCGCAGAAATACTGGTGAGAGGCTTGGCCACAACTTCAATCTGATCCGCCCCGCCGATGTTTTCCAGCAGACTCCGCGGCAGCATGACCTGCACGCTGGCCGGCACAATGCTCGCGGCGACACCGGCAACGGCGCGAAACTCCACCGGACGGTTGATCGTGACAATGGGATCCACCTTAAGCTTAATCTGGGGCGGGCTTACCGCCGTGACCACCACCCGGTGTCTGGTGAAATAAACCAGGGAGTTGAAAATACGCTGGGCGTTAAGGGATTTTCCAGCGGCGATTCTTTTTATATCCGAGCGCGTCAGGGCATAGGTCAGATTATTAACATCCTGGGCAGTAAAAGGGCCTCGACCATCACACTGCTGGCGGATGCGGTCCACGGCTTCACCGGACCCCTGGATATTCACGACAAAGTCGCTGTCCGCAGGCATTTCCATCAAAACGGTTTGCGGGTTGCCATTGGCCCCGGCTCCGGCAAGTATGGTAATATGAATGGGCAGATCCCGCTGGGTGGCCGTCAGATGGGCATCGGCATAAAGCCATAGCAACACCGTCAAGAGCACCGTCAGCGGCAAGACCTTCAGGCGGTCGGTAAATTTTGTCGGTTTGCTGGCCATGGATTTCGCTTCCGGGAGATACTAAAAACGACCCTTTTCCACCAACGACGACGAAGCCCGGATGGAGGCTACACCCGTGGCCTTATTTTATGCCGCTGCGGACTTGGGTGCGATCGGCGTTGCCGGACGGCGCAGCAGTGTCACCAGCGTGTCGCGCAGCTCTTCGGCGGTCAGGCCGCGGGTTAATTGCCCACGCTCGGCAATGCTGATCGTACCCGTTTCTTCACTCACGATAACCACCACCGCATCCGTTTCCTGGGCCAGGCCCAACCCGGCCCGATGCCGGGCACCCATTTCCTGGCTTAGTTCGCCACCTTCCGCCAATGGAAACTGCACTCCGGCCGCAACGATTTTTCCTTCTCGGATCACCACCCCCATATCATGGAGCAGGGATCCAGGCCAGAAAATGGTATCCAGGAGTTCGGAGCTCAAATCGGCATTGAGGGTGGTACCATTTTCCGTAAGCCCGGCCAGGCCGACATCCCGTTCGACTGCGATTAAAGCGCCGATCCGGTTGCGGGCGCAGTACTCCACCGATTCACAGATCATATCCACCGTTTTGCGGGCCGAGCCGGCATTGGGTCGGAACAATCGCGTTTCGCCCAGACGGATCATGGCCCGCCGCAATTCCGGCTGAAACACCACGACAATGGCAAAGCTGGTGAACACCAGAAGCCTGCTGAACAAAAATTCCACCCGCAAGAGCTTATCACCACCCAAACGGATGATGGTATAGGCAATCAACAAAAATAACCCGACGCCCTTGATCAACCTGGCACCGCGGGTGCCGCGGAGAAATTCCAGCACCGAATACACCACCACCCCAATCAGCAGCATTTCCAACAAGACCACCCACCACTGGTGAGCGGTAAGTCGGCGAAGGTAATTGTGTAAAAATCCGGGCATCGTCGTTCCCATGAGTATAACCGACCCGCGGGATATTTCAGTCTCGCCCACTGCCCGCCCCATCGACCAAGCGGGCACCAACATCACCTCGGCGCGCTCTCCCCTTCTTTTATCGGCTTAAATTGTATCTGGACCGGCCAGAAAATGGAGCGCGGCCAAAGTGCGCTCTCGCCAGGACGCCAAGATCAGAAAGCCAACACTCGTTTTTACCAAGCCTGATCGATGGTTACCGGTCAAGGTAACGCCAATGACCCGGTCAGAAATCCATGCCGACACCAAAACGGTGCGTCCTCAACCACCAGTCCCGCACTGCTTTCAGTCTTGCCGCCCGCCAGGCACCTGCGTGTTACACGCTCCAGAGGCACAACTGCGGTGGCGAGCCACCCAGCGATAGACTTTGACGAGCCAAGCGTGAACCAAGGGGATATGGCCCATCCGCACCACTGGCCGACTCCACCAGAAATACCGCCCAATTTCCAACAGAGCATCGGCACCGCCAAACGTTTGGCCATTGGGCAACAGCAGCCTCATTTCGGTTAGCAATTGCGCCTCGGGCAAACCCAGCCGTGCACGCACCCAGGGTGTTTGCAACGGCACCAACACCAACTCTCGGCTCTGGAGGAGCTTTTTACTTCGGCGGGCCCAGGTGGTGCAAAAATGGCAGTCGGCGTCGTAAAGCACCCAGCCCGCCGGTTGTTTCTGATCGTGATGTTGAGTAGTCACAGAGATATCCGTAAAAAAAAGACCGTTATCCGCCGCCGGGAACTTTTAACACCTTAAGGGGCGGGCCGAAAATAACTTCACCAACTTTACCACAGCGCTGGTGGACCAAGGCCGCATCTCCATGCAACAGGCACCGAGGGTCTCCAACGAACCTGCCCACCCAACACCCCATCACGCCTGGGGCCGGGGAGGCGGTGGCCAGATGTTCACGCCACGGCTTGGCCCTTTATCTCCGGCTTGATTATACTCAAGGTTGATGGAAAAATTGCGTAACAGTCGCGTTGATCGAATCGCGTTGCATCAGCCGGTGCTGGCGCAGACCACTCGCGAACATCGGTGGTAATGGCGATTACAGAGACCGTAAGAGGCTTTACAATGCCTGAAATCCCTGCTACCGGTGGTGTGGCGATATGATTCCCCTGCCCTGCAATTGCAACAAATTCCGCCCGCCGGCGAACCGGTTGGGCTATGAAGATCGGCTGGTTGGTGTTTACGCCGCGGCCTGTAGATTTGGGTGAAACGATGACTCCTGCTCCAACTGCCCGATTTACGGCGGTGGTCGTCCATCTGCTCGGGCCGGTGATGTTTTTTGTGCCGGGCCTGGCGGTGTGGTTTTACGCCCAGGATCGCGACGCCTGGCTGGCGGCCCAAGGCCGTCGGGCCGCTGGCTTTCAGGCCTTTATTTTTGCCGGTTACATGGTTTTGGTACCCACGATTCCGCTGGCGGGTCCGACGTTTTTTCGGTTCCGGGCGGGATCGATGGTGCCCAGTTTGCCGCATCTTGTGTGGCAACATCCACTGGCGGCGCTGTTGGTTTACGGTGGAACGCTGGTTTTTAACGGCCTGCGATGGGCCTCGATTTTATGGAGTTTGGCCAGTGCGGTGGCGGCCATGCTGGGGCGTGGCTGCGTTTATCCAACCTGGCCGCGGTTGGCATGGAGGAAAGGTCCATGACCCACCCGCGGCGAGAAAAATGGTTGGCGCTGGCCATTTATGTGCTGGCAGCTACGGTGCTGCTGGCCCTGCCCACACGGCTGCACCTGCACAATACCATCATCGGCTCACCGGGCTTTCTCTTTCTCTGGATGTACTCCTGGTGGCCATGGGCGATACTCCACGGCTTGAACCCGCTTTATACCCACCAAATTTGGGCTCCCGGCGGCCAGAATTTGCTGTGGGTGACATCCATTCCCAGTGTGGCCATTATCATGGCACCTATCACGCTGCTGTTTGGCCCCCTGGTCAGTTACAACCTGGTGGCCGTCCTGGCTCCAGCAATAGGTGCCTGGAGTGCGTACCTATTGGGGCGCGAAATAACGGGTCAATTCTTTCCCGCTCTTTTCGGCGGGTGGGTGTTTGGGTTTTCCGGCTATGAATTCGGCCACCTGCTGGGCGAGGTCAACTTGTTTGTCACCTTCGCCATCCCTTTGTTAATCTGGGTTTATATTCTCCACTGGAACGGCCACCTGGGCCGTCGATGGTATATCGCCCTGACCGCGGTTCTTCTGGTGTTTCAGTTCGGCGTTTCCACAGAGGTATTTGCGACCCTGTTGCCGTTCGGCCTGCTGGCGATTATCGCGGCAGCGGCATTTGCACCCGCAGGCGACCAGCGCCGCAGACATCTGGCCGCGCTGCGGGCGACCATGGCCGCGATTTTACTGACCATAGTGCTTTTGGCCCCTTGTTGGTACTACGTATTTTTCGTCCATTATGTGCATGGGGCTATTTTGTCGCCCAATGTTATCGTGGCTGATCCTTTCAACTATGTGATTCCAACACCCATCAACTGGCTTGGTCATCTGGCACAATCATGGATCGGACCAGCCCACTGGCTAACCCGTTGGCAGGGCCGCAGCTACGAACAAGACGCCTATCTTGGATTGCCGCTGCTGGGCATCGTGCTATTGTTCCTGCGGGAATTCAGGGATCAGAAAAGTGCACGCGTGTTGATATTCATGCTGGCGGTGGTTTTTGTGGCCAGCCTGGGGCCGCGACTGCACCTGCCGGTCCACATTCCCTGGGTTCCGCTGCCCTGGAAAGCTTTGGTGCATTGGCCGCTGTTGGACAAGGCCCTGCCGGCGCGCTTCAGCTTGTACGTATCTCTGGCGGTGGCCATGATCGGCACCTGGTGGATGGCCTACTCACGCCACGGCCGGAGCACGAAGGTGGTCTGGGCGATCGCCACGGTTGTCGTTTTGCTGCCCTACACGTGGACCCACCGTTGGCGATACCATATACCCAACCCAGGATTTTTTTCCTCGCCGGCGCTGGATCGTTACATTCCCCGGGGAACCACGGCGTTGATTTTCCCGGACGGCTTTAAGGGAAGGGCGATGTACTGGCAGGCCGAAAGCAATTTTCGTTTCGCCATGGCCGGCGGCTACGTCGGTACACAGGTGCCGCGGAGTTATGCCACATCCGTGGCCCAGGCAGCTTTGGCCATTGGTTTGGCTCACGCGAATCAGCGAGCCATAGAGAACTTTCTCGCCCGCCACCACGTCGGTGCCGTCATTGTTCCGGTGGCGGATGGGGCCACCGGCCCTACACCCTACACTTTCCTGCACACCGAACCAATTATCACCGGCGGGGTGCGGTTGTATCTGCTGCGCCGGGCCAAGCCGGCCGCAGGGCCTTTACCGCCCGCACGCGGCGCAACAGGCCGCCGTTAGGGACCGATTGATGCAGCGCGGCCTATCCGGGCATGTTATAGAAAAATTCTTCTTTCACAATTTTGCCGCCTTTAACGGTGTAAAGGGCGGCCTCCTCGAGATCAAAGCGCTTCCCGGCCATGGGGCCATTTTTGGCCGTCAAGTTGAGTTTGAAGACCACGATGAACCGGTCACCATGCGGCCACGGACCCGTCACCGCGCAATGGTGAATGTCATGGTCTTGGAGAAACCGTACCGTTTTTTCCCGCACTGCGGCAATTCCCTGCGGGCACGGCCGTCCCGGCGGCATCACCACCGCCTCCACGCTTACAATGTCCGGACTGTAAAACGCATTGATGGCCTCCAGCCAGCGGCCTTGTCCGGTCAAATCCACAAGCTCTTTACCAACTTCCAATGTACTTTTCATGAAAAACTCCAAAAAAGCCATTTATCAACATTTGTACGCAGCGCGTGGCCATTTATAACGGCCTGCGACTGCGCGGCAATTTTGAGTTTACAGTCCTGCGTGGGGCAAGCCCATAGTTTTCCTCCAGCTTGCCAATTGCCCGCAATGGTAAGATCGGTGGTTGACGATTCCAACCAGGGCAGAACCGAGAGTTGGAATGAACTTTGACAAGACCGGGTCCGGGTTCTTGGCTGCAAAATCTGAATCGTTTTTTTCCTTTAAATACCCGATGATCTGGGCTGCCGTTTTCGCCAAACCATCCATATAGAAGGCTTTCGATTTATAGACCTGGGGATCGGTGCAGGGGATCGAGTCTATTCCATAAACGCTCCACCAGTTCACATCCAAGGCGGTTGGCAGCGGCAGTCCAAGCACATCATGAACAACTTTCTGCTCAATGGCCAGAAGATGGCCGAGTATCCAGGCCGGATGGTTCATTCCCTTGAGGGGCTGGACGGCCATCTGGTCATCGTGAATGGCAACCAATCTCACAGGCAAAATATCCTGCTGATTGCGTTCAAGGCTTGACCCCAAAGTATCCTTCAACATGGCAGTCTCCTTGTAAGTACATGCCGACCGATTTTACCTGCGTGCCGCTGGCGGCCCGGCTGCGTTGCAACCGCTTTCAAGCGTACAATGTCCGGCCTTGAAAGCATAGTCACCGCATATCGGTAAAACGCCATGGCCTTAACCCAGCAGCCTGCAAAATGAAGATGCGGCTGCACCAACACAAGCTATATTTTTTTAAACTTTAGTTACGATGCACTGCGTGCCGCCAATCTGCGCCATGGAACCAGCGCTCGCACCCGAGCATCGCGCCAATACAATCCCAGCCATACCAACACACCCACCGCCACCGGCAAAATAAACAGCCACTGCCCGACACGTACATGGGTGGCCGCCGCCCCACCAAGATAGCCGGTCAACAAGATTGCCCCCAGTACCGCGGTTTGGGGTATGGCGTAGAGGATCGCGCAAACGACTTCCACCGCCGCGATGACCGGCACCAGATGCGCGGAATATCCCAAAGCTTTGAATGTTGGCAGCATTGGGGCCGGGTTTACCAGCGTCATCACGCCGCCGCCGCACATCAACGTGATGATCAGAGCGCTGATAATTCGCCCCACCCAGACAATTTTGTTCGATCCGCCGATCACTGGTGTATCTTTTGGCATAAGAGGTTCTCCAATAAATAGGCCACAACCGTCAATAGCTACACTTTCATTAAGCCTTCACCAAGCAGGTCTCATTTTGACGGCCGTCGGCTTCTCATCCCGCCGCCCCGGCCGGCCGTACGCCATCGTTCGGCCAGATTACGTTGTCCCGCCCACCTCGGCCCGACCAAAGAGCAAATCAATAAGCCCCCGATCCCGCCGGTTAAAGAAAATATAGACATGATCGCCCGGGGCCAGGCGCGTGTCTCCGCGGGCGGCAATAAATTCCTCGCCACGCACAATCAGCATGACCGCGGCGGCGGGTGGAAACTCGATTTCCCGGAGTGTGGCACCGCATACCGCCACCGATGGCTCAATTAAAAAACTGGCCAGATCGCCGGCCAGGGCCCGGGGTGAATTGATTTCCAGCACCGCATCCGGGGCGGGTTTTTCCTCCGAGCCAAGTTTGAACCACCGGGTTACCCGGCGAATGGTGGCCCCCGGCACCAAGGTGTTGATCACCACCACAAAAAATACGATGTTGAAGATGTGCCGCGCGCCCGGCAGATGAGCCATCACGGGAAACGTCGCCAAAATAATGGGCACTGCGCCGCGCAAACCCACCCAGCCGATGAACGCCGTTTCTTTGGCCGAATAGCGCAAGGGGAACAGGCACAACGCCACCGCCACAGGGCGGGCTATTAACGCCAGCACCAGAGCCACCGCCAAACCCGTCCAGGCCACCTGCCAAAGCTGCGACGGGAACACCAGCAGACCGAGCATCAAAAACATGCCGATCTGGCCCAGCCACGCCAACGCCGCATGAACGCGAATCAAGGCGCTGCGGTAGGGCAGGGAAGACGCATCTAGAAAAACACCCGTTAAATAAACCGCCAAAAATCCACTGCCCTGCGCCAACGTAGCTATGCCGAAGGAAACCAAGGCCAAGGCCACGGTAAAAGCGGGAATCAGGGCGGAGGTGGTCAGCGGCATACGGCGAAGAATAAATCTCCCGGCCAGCCCGATCAATATGCCGATTCCGGCTCCGAGCACCAATTGCACCGGTACTTGCAGCAGCATCATCCAGGCGGGTGGACGATGCAATGACAAGGCCTCAATTAAAATGGTGGTCAAAATAACCGCCATGGGGTCGTTCAGGCACGATTCTACTTCAATCGTGCGGCCGATTTTCGTGTTAAGCCGCAGGCTGCCGGCGCGTAATACTGAAAACACCGCCGCGGTATCGGTGGAAGATACCACCGCACCGATCAGCAGGGATTTGGTCCAGGTTAGACCCAACAGATGCGCCGCCACCGCCACCAGCGCCGCGGTAAGTGCCACGCCCAGAGTGGCCAGGATCGAGGCGGGCAGCAGCACACTTTGCACCTGGGCCAGGGACGTGCTGAAGCCGCCTTCAAAAAGAATTAAAATCAGGGCCAGCGTGCCCACGCGAAAGGCGAAGTGGTAATCGGTAAAGGAAATTCCCCCCAACCCTTGCCTGCCGGCCACCATGCCCAACACCAGCAAAATCAAGACCGCCGGCACGCCCAGCCGATCGGCGGTACGGCTGGAAAGCACCGCAATAGCCGCCAGCAGCCCGAGTACCGCCAGCAACAAAGCCGTTGCCATAGGCTCACCCAAAGCAGGCGCGGCTGTGGCCGCCATGCCCCAGTGTTTCAGATGGTCCAAGTTGCCAAGCCAAGCGACTGTCATGGCCGCTATGTTAATCTGAAGTGTAAAAAAATGGGTACCCACGGCGTCAACGAAGCGTAAAATCGACCGGCGATGGGCCTACTCGCTTAGGGACCTGGGAAAAATAACTTCATACTTTCCGGCTGGGCGTGCGGAGATTTGGCTAATACCCATTTGGATGCGCCTGAAACCAGCGCCACGCGGATCGCACAATTTCTTCCAGGTCGGTAATTTTCGCTTTCCATCCGAAATCACGGGCCATTTTGCCGGGATCGGCAAATAGTTCCGGCGGGTCGCCGGCGCGGCGGGGGACTTCACGCGTCGGGATGTTGGCGTTGGTCACCCGCCTGCATACGGTGATGATTTCGCGCACCGAATACCCACGCCCCACCCCCAGATTGTAAAACAGACCGCAGCCGGGCTTCAGGTTTTCCAGCAATACCAGGTGGGCCTCCACCAGATCCCATACGTGGACATAATCACGAATGCAGGTGCCGTCGGCGGTGGGGTAATCATGGCCGAAAATATCCACCTGCGGCCGCTGCCCCAAAGCCACCTGCAATACAATCGGAATCAGATGCGTTTCCGGACGATGGTCTTCGCCGATGCTGCCATCCAACGCCGAACCGGCGACATTAAAATAACGCGGCGCGGCAAAAGCCAGCCCTTCCGCCTGCGCGGTATCCCGCAAAATGCGCTCCACCATCCATTTGCTTTGACCATAGGGACTAATCGGACATTGCGGCATATCTTCGGTAATCGGTACATGGTCCGGCTGGCCGTAGGTGGCGCAGGTGCTGGAAAAAACCAGTTTTTTGATCCCGCACAAGTGCATCGCGTCGAGCATGCTGATGGTGTGGGCCACGTTGTTGCGGTAATACTTGCGTGGATCTTCCACACTTTCGCCCACATAGGCATTGGCGGCAAAATGCATGACCGCCTCAATTTTCCGGGCTTGGAACACCGCGGCCAATGCGGCGGTCTGGCCGCAATCCAAAGCATAAAACGCCGCCTGCCTGTGCACCGCCGCCCGATGGCCATTGGTTAAATTGTCAATGGCCGTTACCTGATGGCCGCGCTCGACCAGCAGCTTCACCGCATGAGAACCAATAAACCCGGCTCCGCCGATTACCGCAATATTCATAATATCCCCAAGGCCATGATGACCGTTCCAATTCAGCCTATACGTTAATCTCGGCGGGCCATGGTGTAAAATGGTGGAGGGAAGCATGGCCGATGCGGCCGCGTCGCCCGCCGCGCCACCCCGGTTTTACCAAGGAGCCGCAACATGTTTGAAATGGACCACGTGGCAATTCAAACGGCCGATATCCCGACGGCCGTGCAATTCTACCGCGACAATTTCGGAGCCACGGTTTTGTACCAGGACGCAAGCTGGGCGTTTTTGAAAATCGGCCAGGGCAAACTGGCCCTGGTTTTGCCGCAGCAGCATCCGGCGCACGTGGCTTTGCGCGTGAGCCTGCAAGACTTACAGGCCATGGCGGAACGCTTCGGGCGCGCCATTGCCACCCACCGCGACGGCACTCAGGGCATTTACCTCACGGACCCTGCCGGAAACGTCACCGAGTTAATCTATTACCCGCCGGGCTATGTGGCACAGGCCAGGGACGCGTAGAGGCCGTGCCGGCCCATGCCAGCCCCACGCCGGAACCGGACGCACGTGGCCAGCCGCATTACTCCACCCACCCGCCACTGGTCCCGCAGCGCTCCCTGCGGGGCAGCGTGTCAACGCCAATTCCTGGTCGCCCGCAAAGGTTATTCCTCCAGCGATCCATCACTGGATAGATAGTTTGGACTTTCCCGGGTAATCATAATGTCGTGCGGATGGGCTTCAATTAAACTCGAATAGGATACCTTGACGAACCGGGCCTTGGCGTGCAATTCGGCAATGGTGTGGGCACCACAATACCCCATACCGGCGCGCAAACCGCCCACCATCTGGTAAACAAAATCGCCCAGCGGGCCACGGTAATGCACCAGCCCTTCCACACCCTCCGGCACCAGCTTGCCGGTTTGCCGCACCCCCGCCTGACCATATCGATCGGCCGAGCCTTGAACCATCGCCCCCATGGAGCCCATGCCCCGATAGCTTTTGAAACGCCGCCCGCGCCGCAGCACCAATTCGCCGGGACTTTCATCCAAGCCCGCAAAAAGCGAACCCATCATCACCGCGCTGGCCCCCACCGCCAGGGCCTTGGTGATGTCCCCGCTGTGGCGAATGCCGCCATCGGCTATCACCGGCACCCCGGCCGATGCGGCTACGGACATGACGTTAAGGATGGCGGTGATCTGCGGAACCCCCACGCCCGTCACCACACGGGTGGTACATATACTCCCTGGACCAATGCCCACCTTCACGCCATCGGCCCCGGCGGCGATTAAATCATGGGCCGCGTCCGCGGTGGCGATATTGCCGGCGATTACATCAATGGTGAAGCGCTTTTTTATTTCACGCACTGTTTCCAGGACATTGCCCGAATGACCGTGGGCCGTATCCACGATGACCACATCCACACCGGTTTGAATCAGCGCCGCAATGCGATCATACTGTTTTACGCCAACCGCAGCGCCCACACGCAGCCGCCCGCGGGAATCCTTGCACGCAAACGGGAATTGATGAATTTTTTCAATATCGCGCATGGTGATCATGCCCTTGAGCCGCCGCCGGTCATCCACCAGCAGCAGTTTTTCCACACGCGCCGTATTCAAAATTCCTTCCGCCTGTTCCAACGATGTGGTCGGCGGAGCGGTCACTAAATTATTTTTGGTCATGACCTCGCGCACCGGTCGATGGTCGTCCCCTTCATGAAACTTCATGTCGCGCCGCGTGATAATGCCCACCAACTCCCCCGCATCGGCCAGCACAATCGGTATGCCGCTGATATTCTGTTCTTTCATAATTTGTCTGGCCCGACCCACCGTGGCGTCCGGGGGCAGACTTACCGGATCCGTGATAATGCCGTTGGCCGAACGCTTGACCTTTTCGACCTCGCGACACTGCATTTCCACCGGCATATTTTTGTGAATGCAGCCCAACCCGCCTTCCTGGGCCAGCGCGATCGCCAGGGCCGATTCCGTAACGGTATCCATCGGCGCGGAAAGCAGCGGCACATTCAACTCTATATTGCGGGTGACGCGGGTGCGCACGTTGGCCTCCGCCGGCACCAGGTCGCTGCGCATGGGCAAGAGCAGCACGTCGTCAAAGGTAATGCCCTCGCCGATAATTTTTTCGGTCGATGGCAGGCTCGGCGTAACTCCGGATGAATGAGTCATGGGGACATTTCCTCCGAACAAATGCCACAGCTCCGCCACGGCATGGTCAGGATGGACCTGCTCCATCCCCGGCCCTTCCACCGCCGGCTGCGGATCAAGGAACTAAAAATCTTGGCAAATCGGTATTCCATGTGGCGATAATGCCCGAAAAACGCCCCGGAGTCAATCGGCTGTGCCCCCCCGTGCGCCAAGCCACCCATGCCCATCTTGGCATTCCCGGTATGGGCATAGCGTGGGCTGCGGAGCGTAGCGCGCCCTGCTGAAGGCGGATTTCGTTGGTCCTTAAAACCTACCGGGCAGGTTCTTCCATGGCGACATGGGCCAGACCGCCTGCCCATCCAGATCGGGAAGGATTTTGGGTTATGGTCACTTCAAGAGCACCACGCGCCCGGTATCCAACTCATACCGGGCCGCCAGAATTTCCAGCTTGCCCGCTTTTATCAGCTTGGCCAGAACCGGCAATGCACGCAGCCGCCGGGCCTGGAGCCGGGTGTTCGCGTCGATGGCATTGTGCAATAAATCTCCGGGCATGGCCTTGGCGGACTCCACGGCGGGATGTATGGCATGAATCACCGCCCCCAGTTCCGGACTGTGTTGATCGGCACCGGGATGCAAAGCCGCCTTCACGGCCCCACAATCATCATGGCCCAGCACCACCACCAGATGCACATGCAAATGCTCCACCGCATATTCCACACTGCCCGCAGCCGCCTTATCCACAACATCACCCGCCAGCCGCACCACAAATAGGCGGCCCAATCCCTGATCAAAAACGAGCGTGGGTGGTACCCGCGAATCGGAGCACGCCACGATCACGGCCAGAGGTTGCTGTCCTTTCAGCAATTCCGCGCGGCGCGCCGGCGAGGCGTCGGCAAAGGTCAACTTGCCCTGTACAAACCGCTGGTTGCCCCGCATCAGACGCTGCAGCGGCGTGGCCGCAACGGGCGACGCCATCCGGCCCTTATTCCACGTGCTGCAGCCGACCATCGCCGATGGTAACAGCAGCACGACCAGCGAAACCGCCAGAGCTTTAAGCCCCGAAAACTGAACCTTGTGCATGGTTGATATTCCCGACAAAACCATCTGATCAATACTCTTGCGATACCGCAGTACGACATTTATGCTAAAACCACCCCTGGCCAATAGCAAGCGCCGCCTCCGGTTGCCTTGCAACACCATTGCGGCGAAACTATATACTATAATGCTGATCCGCGCGGCGGGTCGATGAGACCAGAACGCCGGAAAAGCGGTTGAAGGTGGCGGCATGCTTAAAGATCAAACCCGAAACATGATTGTTGGCCTGACATTTATTGTCGCGGCAACGGCTTTTGTCCTGGGAATATTTTTCCTGGGTAAGCTTCCGGCCCTGGGGCCAAACGCACCCTACCGTGTCACTGTGGTCGCTCCCAATGCCGCCGGGCTGTCTTCCGGCGATGTGGTAACCCTTAACGGCGTGACGGTCGGAACGGTCTCGGATGTCTTGCTGCCGCCGCATTACGCCAACGCCGACATCAGGTTATCCATCTATCAACAATACGCCTTGCCCACCAATACCAGCGCCAAGATAGGCACACGCACCATCGGTACCTCCTACGTCGCCCTGTGGGTGCCCCAGCCCGCCGCCACCACCAATTTGCCTCAAGACGGTACCGCCATTATTCACGGTTCCACGGCCAGTTCCAGTCTCATTCCCAAGTCGGTGGTGACGGATTTTACCGCACTGAAAAGTGACTTCGGCCGGCTTAGTGCCAAACTTGATCGCGTCGCCGACGATCTTCACGCTCTGCTTAAGCCGGTCCACTTAACCGCCGCCCAGGCATCGGGTAAGGCCACCGCGGCCACGAGCCTTGGCAACATGAGCGTCTTGGTGCAACGGCTGAATGTGACCATCCAGTCATTCAACCGCCTCATTGCCGATCAAAAACTGCGGGCGCAGGTGCGCACGATCGTGGCCAATGCCGCCGCCTCGTCCAAAGAGCTGAAGGCCATTCTCGTTAGACTCAACGGAACCGTTACCCGCGCCAATACCACCCTGACCAGCGCCAATGCCGCCGCCGCTAGCGTGGGCCAGGTGGCCCTAAGCGCCCGACGCCACATTGCCGCCGTGAGCGTACATTTGACTGAGTTGCTGGAGCATCTCGATACGATCACCCAGGCCATTGCCGCGGGGCACGGGACGGCCGGTCGATTTGTGAAAGACCCCCGCCTGTATAACGCCCTGCTGGACTTGACCCATCAACTCAAGGGCACCGTCGACGACCTCCATGCCCTGGTCAAGCAGATACAGGCCAATGGCGTAAAATTAAACCTGCATTTTTAACGCTGCCGGCCGCACGCAAGCGACCGCTGCCCAGCAACGACACGCGGCACCGCATTGGGCGAGGTGCCCTGCTTCCGGTAATTCTTTTTTGATAAGTTGTTTTGTTTTCAGTGCATTCAAGTCGGCATCCGTCGGCCGGCGGGTTAGCTCTCCAGCAGTAATTCCATCGCGGCTACACGGTCCAGCGCCAGCCGCCGGCGTGCCGCCATATCCGATGAATCCGCGCTAAGACCCTCCGCTTTATCTCTTTCCCGGCCGACGAATTCCGCGGTGATTTGCTTTTCGGGTAACGCCTCTTCCGCGACAATGTTCAGGACATTATCGCGCATCTGGGCGTACCCGCCATTGACGACAAAGCGGGTGTTTTCCTGATCCGTTTCCAGCTTCAAAATGCCGGCCCCCAGCCGGGTGACAAACGAGGCATGCCGGTTCAGTACGCCCAGGCCGCCATCGTGCGCCGGTAAAATAACCATGGTCACCTCCCCTTCAAAAACCAGTGCATCGGGAGTTGCCAGTGCCGCCTTAAATGGAGTGAACGCCATATTCTTATAATCCCCTACGCCAAATCAGCCCTGAGCATAACCAAAAATGCTGCAATCCGCCACCGCCGCGGAGGGCATGTTAACTTTGGCTTGACAAAGGCCGGAACTATCCTTGCCGTTGGGCATTTTGGTTTGTATATTGGTTTGCGTAAAAGGATAGCCGTCATCCTTGTGCGCAGGCCTGCTTGCCGTTGTGCCACAAAGCCCCTCGGAATCTCGCATCGGCCAATGGGTAACCGGCGGCAATGGATTGTGTGCGATGATTGATCTTATTGTGCAGCATCAATCGCGGATCGAAGCCTTGTGCCGGAGGTTCCATGTTTGTCGGCTGGAAGTCTTCGGCTCTGCAGCGGAGCCGGGGCGGTTTGATGGCCAGCGCAGCGATGTGGACTTTTTGGTGGAGTTCAGCCCGGATGCCGAGCCGCACCTGGCGGAACTCTACCTGGACCTGATCGCCGCGTTGCGCGACACTCTGGGCCGGGATGTGGATTTGGTGATGGCCCGTGCGATTCGCAATCCGTATTTTCGGCAGGTCATTGACCGCAACCGTAGGACCCTTTATGCAGCCTGAGGCGCTTAAACTGTTAACGGATGTGGGGCAAGCCGGGGCGGCCATTCTGGCCTTCGCCGCCGACCTTACGCCCCGGCAATATGAATCCGATGTGCTGCTGCGGTCGCTGGTGGAGCGGCAATGCGAAATCATCGGCGAGGCCCTGCGCCGGCTGGAACGTGCCGATCCACAGGTGTTCGCGCAGATTCGCCACGCCCGCCGTATCATCGACTTTCGCAACGTTATCGCGCACGGCTACGACTCCTTGGATTCCGTGATCGTCTCACAGGTGGTACGTCTGCACCTGCCCGATCTGTTGGAGGGCGTGCGGGCAGTTACAAAACTCACCCATCAGTAGCCGCATCACCGCCGTTGACCGAGTTACATGTCGCGTCACCACCACTTCTCCAAAACCCGCCGCGCCACGCCCCGCCGCGGAGGACATGTTAACTTTGGCTTGACATCCGCTGGCCGTCGCAGGCACGGGCCGGTATACTGCCGCTGTAATTTCGGCAACGCCGAGGTCCATAAGGGTTCACAAGGAGAATATAATGCCTGACCATGATCTGCTGTTGGCCGAAGCCAGAAAACTCGGCAACCTCATCGCCACCCAACCCGCCATGAAAACCTATCAGGAAATCGTGCGGCAGTTGGATCTGGACCTGGCGGCCAAGAATTTACTGCGCCAATTTGATGAACTCATGGAATCGCTGGCGGCCAAGGAAGCCAACATGCAACCCATTGAAATTGCCGAGAAACAAAAGGCCCAATCGCTGCAGCAAAGTATCGCCATACACCCATTGCTGAAGCGTTTGATGGCGGCCCAGACGGAATATATGGAACTTATGCGCAAGGTCCAGGAAGAAATCAGCGCCGGCATCACCCAGCCGGCCTCCACCATCGCCCGGCCCGATCCGGTTTCCAAACTTATCATTTAAACCCTAAACTAAACCCCAAGCATTGGCCCGCTCGGCTGGGGTGACCTTCGCGCGGCTGGCACCTCCAAGCCCGGCCGCTATTTGCCCCTTGGCAGAGCCATCACCTGGCCATTCCAACCGCCACTGCGCCCCATGGGCGACCCCATCTCGAAGAGCGGCTTGCCGCGAAACCGCCGATGGCAAAACGGATAACCCAACGGTTGGTACGGAGGATATATGGGTCCAACCGTGAAAAAACCGGGATAATACGCCGGCAGCAGCGGGGCATTGTCCTGCACCAGAGCGGCAGCGGGAATGGGCGTCGGCAGCGCGGGCAGTTTCCACACAGCGGGCAAGCCGATCAACCCCGGCCGCGGCACAAAACCGGTGGAACCGGATGCGGGCGGCTTGGGCTTGGCCGGCGGCGGGACCAGATCCGTGGGTAACATCAATTGCTGATTGCCGGTGTACTGCGCCTGCACCGGATGGGTCTGCATTTTATGGGCGACCCGGCGCATCTGCTGCATGGCGGCGATGATGGCGTCTTTTTGCCGGAGCAATTTCGTTTGCAGAGCCTGCTGGGCGTTTAACTGCGTGGAATAATTGTTAATCAGCAACTGCGTGCCGAGGTTATAAACGCCGGTCTGGGTGGCATAAAATTGCTGCTGCACCTGTAAATTTACAATCTGGATGGTGAGATTGCTGATCTGGGCGGCCACCTGCTGGAGTTGCTGCTCGGTATTGTCCAGATCCCGACGCGCTGTATTGTACTGCGTTTGCAAAGCGACCTTGGCCTGATGATACGCCTGGATGCGCTGGCGCAACTTCCGGAACTGGGCCTTGGTCACCCACGTATCTCCGTAGCGGTACAGACCAAATCGCGCCATGCGTTTTTGCATCTGCGCATCGGCTAGATGAAACGATCGCGCCAGATTTTTGTAGAGCACCGTGGTACGGGAGCGCTGATAGCTGTGCAGAGCGGCGGCTATGTTGTCCAGCAGCATCCTGCTGCCCGCCGCCAGGGGCAAAGCGCTGCCATAATCACGCAGCGCTTCCGGTTCCAGCCGCTGCCGGAATGCAACAATAGCCAGATCATTCCAGGCGACAGGCTGATCCGGGGCGACTTTCACCGCCTGATGGAAATCGCGCCGGGCCGCGAGAATGTTGCCCATGCGGTATTGCACCACGCCATTGACAATCAAGGCATCGTAAAATTCGGGAAAAACTTTCAAAACGGCCGCGGTCTGGTCGCGGGCCGCGGCCCATTGACCAGCCTTGAGGTGCCTAAGGGCCACCGCGGTTTGTGCCTGCAGGCTGGCCAGTAATTCATCCCGCCGGGCCGGAGAAACCCAGTGCCCGCCGAATTTGACCCAGCCCTTGGCCTGAATTTGCCGGTATTTCGCCAGTGTCTGCCGGGCCAGCGCCAAGCTTGGTGAATGAGGGTATTTTTTCAGATACGCCTCGGTCATCGCGATGATTTTTTTGGGGTCCGACAACTCGGTGATTTCGCTCTGGAGCATCCGCCAGGTCTGCTGCGCCGCGGCCGGCGTATTGGCCGCCGGCCCCATCACAATGCCGGTCACCGCGTCCAGCGGAACCTTGAAAGCCGGCCCCTTGTCCGGTTGAATCACGTACATATCGCCCTGGCGATACAACGTGCCGGAAACCACGCGATTTCCGGTTAAAGATATCTGATCGGCGGAACTGACGGCTCTGGAGAGCGCCATCACCCCAACGCACAGGCCCAGCGCCAGAGGTGCAGCCCAGGCTCGCACGGTTGGGCCATGTTGAGAAATCATGGTTGAACCTCCTTGGAGCCGCGTCACACCGCTTCCGCCAAGATCTTACTTCACGATCCGGGTCATGCACCGCTGTCATTATTATAGCTAAATCAACCCGGAGGGGCCAAGTTGCAGTGGCAATGTGCAATGCTGCAATGCCGGAAAACCATGGCGGCAATTGACGTATTTCGCCCCGGTCTGTATGTTGGGGTTCTATTGGCCCTGGTGCCATTTACTGGAGAGATGTCCGAGTGGCTTAAGGAGCACGATTGGAAGTCGTGTGTGGGGGTAACTCCACCGTGGGTTCGAATCCCACTCTCTCCGCTTTAAGGAGATTTGGTCGAGTTCACCGGCCAGAAACGCCGCGTCGCAGGACGCGGCGTTTTGCTGACGGGCAAGACGGCCAATAGCGACAACGGTTTTCCACGCCCCGCGTGGCTCCCAATCCACTTCCCGATGCGTCACTTTTGGGTTCGAGACGATTTTTCTGAAAAAATCGCACTGTTCCGCCGTGTCGGCGGATTCCGCTAGGAAACCCGCTGTTTTAGCCTCTTGTATCCGCGTGATGAGCGGTTCGAGAGCACTGGAGCGGTTACGCTCCAGTGCGGCGAGTTGCTCGCCGCAGTCGTGCTTTTTGAGCACGAGGTCATTCTTCGTTGTCCGGTATTCCGGGAGGGAGAGTCCTTCGTCAAGATAGGCAGCCATGAGCCGGTCGAGTTTTCGGTCATAGTCGGTCTGTTCGTCGCGAAGTGTCTGGAGACGTTCTTCTGCGGCCGTGGTATCGGTTGCCTGCTCGCGTTCCAATTCAGCCAACATCCAGTCGGCCCAGTCGGCGGGCAGGGAGATTTTTTGCAATATGCCGACGATCTGTTGGGCTACGACGTCTTCGCGGACGTATGGCTGCGAGCATTTCGTCCACTTGGTGCACCGCAGGTAGTTGTGACCCTTTTGGGTCTCCGTAGTGATAGTTCGTCCGCACTCGCCGCAGCAAAACAGTCCTCGATAGAGGTAGGGTTTCAGGCTGCGGCCTTTGGGTTTTGAGCGACGGCGCATGGCTGCCTGAACGGCATCGAAGAGTTCTTTTGTGATGATCGGTTCGTGAGTGCCGGGGTAGAGTTCCCCATGATAGCGGATGATGCCGAAATAGATGGGATTCTGAAGCAGGTACTGGTAGTTGGAGACCGAGAGCAACCGGCCGCGCCGAGCGGTCAGCCCCAGGGCGTTGACCGCGTCATGGACGTGGGCGAAGGTGTACCGACCAGTGGCGTAGAGTTCGAACGCCTTGCGGATGAACGGCGAGCGTTCCGGATCGGGCATGATAGTCTTGGAAACACGGTCATTGAGGTAGCCCAAGGGAGCCAACTGCGGCCAGACGCCGCGTTTGAGTTTCTGGCGGATGCCGCGATTGATATTCTCCGAGAGACTATCGACGTAATACTTGCTCTGACCGAAGGCGATAGAGAGCATGAACTTGCCCTGCGGCGTGGCGTCGAAGCGATACGTCGGCGACTTGATGTCGCGGACTTTGCCGGTGTCC
>JAJYZF010000117.1 GCA_021800165.1 Planctomycetota bacterium
TGGAAGCTGCCCTTGCAGACTGCGCGCCGAGACTCAATCCAGCCACGGAGACTAACCGTCTGCAAACACGACACTTACGACCTCCACCCCCGCAATCCCGCGCCGGTCCTTGAATAATCCGGGTTAGTAATCGGTCAGCGGCTGGATCACGCGTGTTTATGATTAGACCCGGCTACAGAAAAGCCTGCAAAGCGATTCAGGAATGGAACTTGACCAATAGAGTAGAGATTCGGGTATTGCGCGTTTGCAGCCAGAAGGGTGTCGCGGGGCCCATCGCACAACAAGAAAATGTGCGCTCTGCCACCATTGCCACACTGGTCCTAAGCCGCTGCGCTACCGGTAGGAAGGACCCAATCGGATGACTACGGTGGGGTTTCTGCTGTTCCCGGGGATCCAGCTTCTCGATTTTGCTGGGCCTTACGAGGTCTTCGCCGCGCTGCCAGACTGCAGGATTCGGCTTTTCTGGAGGACGTTGGAGCCCATCCGATGCTCTGCGGGCCTGCTGATCCAACCTGATTCAACGCTGAACGATAGTTGTACGTTGGATGTGCTCTGCATTCCGGGTGGTGCCGGCATTAACACGTTACTGCTGGACGACGAGGTGGTTCATTGGGTGGGGCAGCAGGCATCAAAGGCAGGGTATATCACATCGGTCTGTACCGGAGCCCTGCTGCTGGGTGCGGCGAAACTGCTCAAAGGACGGCGAGCCACGACGCATTGGCGCTACCACGATCTGCTTTCCAACTTCGACGCTATCCCGGTTCGTGAGCGCGTGGTCCAGGATGGAAATCTCATCACGGGTGGCGGGGTGACGGCGGGCATTGATTTTGCTCTGGTTGTGGTGGCCGCCCTACGCGGTCAAGTGGCCGCGGAAGCCATACAACTCGCCTTGGAGTATGCACCCAGTCCACCTTTCCGGGCGGGCCGGCCGGAGGACGCGCCCCCGGCGGTTTTGCAGACGGTGAAGAACAGCACCCAACCGATGTACAGGGAGCGATCGCAAATCCTGGAACACTGGCGCCGCAGCCAGGGCACTCGCCCTTCACCGAATATCAACCCGGAGTGAACCCGGCGGAGGGTATCCAATCCGATGAGGATAGCTGCCCTTAAAATTTGTGGACGGGGAAAAAGAGACGCCGTAGCTTAAAGGTTTAGATTTCTGATGTTATTCTTGGGGTGTACACCACCATGGAAAAGCGTATGAAAGAACGGGCGAAGCCTTCAGTAACGCATAACGGCGAAGCGGTAAACAATGAGAGCGGCCGGGGTTCTTACCGTCTTTGCCGGCCTGCCGTGTGGCGGTAAAATGCTTGGCAATTCGATGCTGGCGGAAATTGTGTGGTTGCGATTGATGAAATTTTAATGCATACGGGCGAAGCGAAGCCCCGCCGCGGCCCGCGTCCACGCGGGGCAGGCGACCACGGAAGCATCACAATATCAAATGCTGACTGGAGAACACTGCCCGCGGGCACGCAGCCGCTGGTGAACAATCTGTATCAGGGGATGACGCTGGATGCGGTGACGGGGCTGTACGATGAGTGGGCCCGCGATTACGCGCCGAGCCTCGGCCGGTGGATGGAGCAGGACCCGGCCCAATATATTAACGGCGCGAATACCTATCAATTCGTCGATTCCTCGCCGGTGGGGAATGTGGATGCGAAGGGACTCTGGTACAAGATGTCGGGCTCAGAAATGGATTCCCTGGCAAATGACGTCGAGATCGAACTCAGCACAGAGAACACCGGATACGAAGGGTGGACGAAGGATGGGGCAGCCGTGTTCGTCTCGTACGAGTTTCTGCGACATGCCACAGCGGATGAGATGATCACGATGGGCGTCAACCTGTTCACCAGTCCGATAGGCGCGGCGACTGGTGGGCTCCAGCCGTCCCTGAAAAAGGTTGCCAAGGGTGTCGCAAAACACACGCTAGCCGGGGCGTGGGCCAACCTGCACGTGCATCATCCGGCTGGCGGAGAGGAGACCGAGGTCTGGTATTGGGTGGGCAAGGTCAGAAACAAAACGACCGGCTGCATGCGGACGATCACGGCAAACCTGTTCATCATTTACAACGAGAGCACTGAGACCTTCAACGGCATTATCGATGGCAGCGTGGGGATGCTTGGCCATTCCGACGGTGAGCCGAGGGCCTCCTCAGTCTTCCACATTTTCAACTATCCATTCTCGGGGGCGATCAAGCTCGTACCGAAATATTTCGTCATACCGTGGTTCAACATCGGCGTGCAATTCGGCGATATTAAGCCGGGTTCGTGGAGGTATTGAGGATGGCGAAGGAAATCCGATTGCCGAAGTGGAAGCTAGGTGTGATGCTCACGTTCGCGGTCTTGGCCGCCGTGGCGCTGTTCCTGAGCCAATTTCATTATTATCCCGGCCTCTGGTTGTGGAAGCAGGGGGTGCTTTACCACGGGTTTGAGCTTCCGGTTCGGACGCTGCCGCTGCCACGGAATGTGGATTTTTCGCAACCCCTCGTGCTGCCGGTCCTCACGACAAGGATACCCAAGCAATGGACGTACAGGGTGACTCACAGCCGCAGCTTCTCGTCCAGGAAGTACCCCCGCTACTACAGTCGCTACATGCTTTTCCTGAGTATCCCACGTGCTGGACGCACGGTACGGATGAAAATGCTTTTCAACGGGTTCGAGCCCGTACGGAGGGCAACAGGGGAGCGCCGGCATCCGCTGGGCCTCCCAACTGTCTACAAGCGCTACTTCAGCAGCTTCCACGCCTTCCGTGAAAACTTTAATAGCGATCTGGCGCTTTGGATGGCCGTCGTCGCCAACAGAAATTCAGAAGACGCATCATGGGGATTCGGCACGCGGTGGAAGCTCAACACCACCTGCCTTATAGAGAAAGTCCTGGTCTTGCATTCGCGCCAGGCATACATCTACAGAAACCTGAGGGGTGTGACCATGATTTTCGCTGCCGTGGCCCGAAGCATGCGACCCGCGGGCGGCTATAACTTAGGCTGGTTCAGTCGATCGGGCCATTGGATGGCGGGCTGGAACCCGGAAATTTTCAAGGCAACAGGGGGCACGCCGCGGAGCGTGGTCATGAAACTCATCGCCATCTTCTTCGCCCACGCCCGGCTCCGGACGCCACCGAAGGGATGGATACTCGACTAATCCTCTCGGCGAAGTGCATCTGGCGGAGATTTCCGCGTCGTTGGGATTTTGAACTGTCGATTGGATTTTCAGGAGCTGGTCGATGGGGCAAGCGGGCATGAATTTTTTCTCGCTGAACCGGCGGGCCGATGGTGCCGCAACGACCGATTACGACGGCTTTTCCGCACTGCCCCGGCGCGTTACGATTTCGCGAAGAATTCCATTTTGAGGCGGGTTATGGTCACAGTTAATGAAAAGTCATTGCAAGATCGCGAAATCGCGGCCAGCGGCATTTCGCCCGCCGCAGGCGCAACGAACCCCCGCCCGTCGGTGGCCGTGAGCGTCTCCATGCCTGCATCGATGGCAGCGGCGCCAACCCTTGGTGGATCGGAGTGTGCTCCATGGTAATTTGCCGGACCAATTTAACCTTGAAAATCCTGATATGGGCCGTGGCTGTGATGGCTATTTCGCTGTTCCCTCCGTTATCCATCAACCTCGCTGAATATTTCGCCGATGATGGCGGGGTCGGCTATCCGATCGTTGGGCACCCGTATATCACCTTCGTCGAAATTTCTACCTCGGGCGGGTGGCAATCCGGCACCCATGCTTATGCGAAAGTCAGCGCCCTTTATGCCTCGCCTCGGGCCAAGCGTGCCATACAGGCGCTTATCAACGCCAGGATCACTCACGAGGACTCCTGGCCCGCTTGGTGGCACGAGAGGAGAAAGTTCCCCATGGTTTCGGGAAGCATCAGTTTCTTTTACCTATTCCACCCGGTTAACATTGCAAGTGCTGAGATATACAAAATTCCGGATGGCTACTTCATGCTGTTGTCGAAGCGCTACGGTGAGCGGGGTTATTATGTGCACGGCAGAAGCGCGGCTGTTTACGGCAGGCTCTTCAAGCCGCTGTTCTCGTCCGGACCGTCCCATGGCCTCCACCATCGGCTACGTATTTCATTCTAATGCACTGAAGGAAATTTTTATGGCGAGTTCCGAGAAGCAGACTGTCCCACCACGTTGGCTGCAGGCGATTTGGAAATTAGCTTGCCGACTGCTGCCGTCGAAACCATCGGTCGCGCGGATCGCAAATATCCTCGGCGCGACTCTGCTCGCCTATACGTTTTTTCTTGCGGCGATGGGACAGTGGCTTTCGGCAGTACTTTTCATGACGCCCATGGCTGGCCACCCTTGGTCTATCATTCGATTGTGCTATATGGTTGTCAGATCCTTGGGGCTGATCTTCCTCTGCTGGTATTGGTCCGCGTTCGGTGTATGTGTGGCGGCGGTCGCCAGCTACCTTACCGGCACTCGCACGGCTCGCCGGATCCCATGGCTGGGGATTTCTGGCTTCGTGCTGACCACGCTGTTCCTCGTATGCCTCTCCTATTGGGCGAAGTGGGGCTGATTCAGGCAAACAAATACGGCCGCCCGCCTCCCGGCGAGATGCCCGAGCCAACGCCGTGTGCTTTGATAACGGATATCCATTCACAGGCTGGGAGGAATACGTGGCGGGGTGGCTGCGAGTTGCTCGCAAATGTTGCGGATCGGTGAGATCGGGCGGTGCAACATCCCCCCTGATAGCTAAAAAAAGCGGCGGGTTGGTTGTAAACGCCCGACGGAGCGCATCTGGCGGGGATTTTTGGGTCGTGTAGATTCTGATCTGTCGATTGGATTTTCAGGAGCAGATCGATGGATCGGCGTGGCAGGAAGTCTACGCCGGCGCATCGGCGGGCCGATTTTTCCGAAAACACGCATCCCTGCAACTTTCACGCACCTCTCTGGCGCGTTATGATTCTTTTGTCGATTCCATTTTGAGGCCGAGTGATGGTCGCGACAAATAAAATTCTGTTGCCCGAATGCACCGGTGAAGGGTGCGGTGGCGATAACGACATTTGTGCGGACAGTCGCGTCCACCACCGCAATGCCGAAAGCCGAGCACCGGTAACCCGCAACCATCGCAGCGCCCCAATCCTCGGCCGCTGGCTCACTCGTGATCCGATTGGGTATCAGGGCGGAATCAATCTTTACGGGTATGTCGAATCCGGGCCGGTGGGGATGGTGGATCCGGAGGGGGAGTCGCATGGGCTGAGCGGCAGCCAGATGAGGGTGCTTGCGGCTGACGTCGATGCAGAACTTTTTAACTTGGGCACGGCTGGCGATGGTTGGACGCCGAGATCAGCCCCATTGTTCGTGGCGGAGGCAATGGATGAGAATTATGCCTCGGCGCAGGTCCTCAGCGAAGAACATAACCTCATCGGCATTGCGGGCACGGCGCGGTTCGTGGGCGGCGAGTGGACGGCCGGCGCCGTCGGAAAACAGGTGGTGAAGAGGGGGGGCAAATACCTGCTCCACCATCTTACGGCGGTGAAGCCCGCGAGGGACGAGATCCTCCTCAGGACGTGGCGAGGAAAGGTTGAAAACTCGGCAACCGGAAAGGATAAGGGCATCTATGCGACGTCGATCATCACCTATGACCCGAACACGGAGACATTCACCGTTGGAATAATGGGTTACGTCGGCCAGATCAATTCTAACGGCGGCGCCAAGGCTAGTTGTAGGTTCAAGGGCTTCTTCTACAAATACCGTGGGGCCACCATCATGCGACCCGGCGGCTTCCTGTGGTTCCACTGGAAGAAGGTTGGTATTGTAAAGGGCAGTTGGCAGAGGATCGAGTAGACGCCAAGGGGGCATATCGACATGACCCAGATTGTGACGGTACCGGAAGGCAAGCGGCCTTTGCGCGCAAGGGTCCTGCGTGCCGCAATCGTCGTGGCCGCCATCACAGTTCTAGCGGTCGCCGCGTTCGCTGGTTATTGGGCGTATAGGTATTCGAGCGACGAGGCGCAGTTCTCACGCCTCTGGCCGGCGTGGACTCCCTACCTGCACCACCCGGCGCATATCCTTCACGTCGGCGGCACCTACAGCGGACGAGAGGTGCATCTGCTCGGCCTGGCTTTCCAGTTACCGGCGGGCTGGCAGACGATTGGGAAGCCTAAATACGCCAATACCTGCGGGCCGGTGGCTGACTGGTGCGTCACGGTGGAATTTCGGTGCGGCCGGGGCAATCGAGCGCCGCTGCTGAGGCTGCGGCGCGAGGGTTGGTGGGGTGCCAAGGCAGAGAACGATGACACCGAAATACCGTATGTCAGCAGGTGTCTGCATCTCGGCCTGCCGCCGCATCTATTAGTACAAAAATATGGTTCAAGCTACGGGGTCTATCTCGCTTCGGTAGAGCAGTACAGCGATTCGGGGCCGTTCCCATCGCCGCCATCGGGGATGAGCGTGCGCATGTGGGTGGGGTTGTTAGTCATACGGTGCCTCGTTGTCGGCGGCTTGGGGCCCACAGGGATACTCGACGGGAAACGCCACGTCATCCTGGCGGCCTCGCGACCACCGGGTTGGCGTTCGCATAGGACTGCAACGGTAAGGGTCCTGGCGTTCCGACGCGATGGCAGCGTAGGTTGCGGTGAGGACGCGACAACCGACGAGAGTAATCCGTACAAGGCCGTCCGGCTGGTCGCGCTGCTGTACAAAGAGGCCGTGCCGTATCCACTGACCAAAGGCGAGGCAGAGCGGCTGACCGAGCTCTACGGCATGAAGACGAACAAACACAAGGCGAGCGGCACTCCTCCGTCTTTGGGGCCGCGCCCGCGGGCGATGCCGAATCAGAAGGAGCCCATGTCGCGCTAACGCGCCAAATTCGCCTCTCCGCGGCTGCTGTCAAATGTTGTGGGTGGAAGCAACCGGGCGGCAACTTCCGCGCAGCGCCCCGGCGCGTTATGCTGCTCCACTGCTATTGAAAGTTTGGGGCTGGCATGGTCGCGATCAATGAAATCCTGTTGCCCGAATACACCGGTGAAGGATGCGGTGGTGAGATCGGCACTTGCCCGGACAGCCGCGTCCACCGCCGCAATGCCGAAAACCGAGCACCGGCAACCCGCAACCATCGCAGCGCCCCAATCCTCGGCCGGTGGATGGAGCAGGACCCGGCCCAATATATTAACGGGGCGAATACCTATCAATTCGTCGATTCCTCGCCGGTGGGGAATGTGGATGCGGTGGGGTTGGTGACGTTCCCCAATAATTCTGAGAAGGGAGGTGGAACGTTCAGCGTCCATTTATCTCCGACTGGGAACGGAGGCTCTTTGTGGGACACAGCCGTCGATGTAGAGTTCATGCCCTCGAAACAGCACGGATGTAAATTCAACCAAATTAAGTTGATCCAGTTCGTGCGGGCGAGGTATAGGGTGTCGGGTTCGGCGCACGGTTGGAAGCTCGAAAACGGCGTACCCAGTGGCTTGCTGGAGCTATTTGATTCTGCTCGCTACTACCAGGGCCAGGCACTATTTTATGCCAACCAGACTGCGATGTTGCCGGATGTGCTGCCGTGGGCCGAATCATGGGACCAGCCCGGGAGGAATAGGAGCAGCGTGTCTGAGGAAGAATGGAAGGTGTACGCCGTTTGCTTTGGCAGCAATGGCGCCGTTCACTCATTTGGCTATGTAAGCTATGGAATCGATGACTACGACCGTGCTACCGACTCCCCCACCGATGCGATCTCGTACTGGGTGGCCGGGGGCGGAGCTTCCATCGGAGCGCCTGGAAAAACGCCCGCCATGAATGTGACCGGTATCGCACCACTGCCCGGAGGGATCGCACCATGACGGCGCCATCAGAGCATCACCTGATAGCGGGTGTCACCGCACCGAAGGTGTCCATCACCCGGCGGCGGGTGGCTGTTTTAGTGGCCGTTTCGCTCGTCGTGTCAGCCGGCACTACGATGCTTTACGTCCGCCTCGCAGCAGATCCAAGCGCTGTGTCTTTCTCGTGGCCTCGATTTTATCTCGCGTGGTTCCTCGGCTTCGCAGGCAGGACCGCCTATCTCACTTGGTTTATTTCGGGTTGCCTTTGGCTGATCCGAGAGGCGGGAGCCTGGCCCAATTCGCGAGACCCAAGGGCGTGGAGAGCGTGGGTGCTCTCGCTGTTGTTTTCAGCTGGCTTGGTTTGCCTGGGTTTCCTAATCCTTGGCATCAGAGCGGCGGCTGAGTCAGGCTAGGCACCCCACGAACAAGGAGTAACTCGTCTATGCGGCGTACCAGCAAGCGCGGGCGGTGGGGGCAGGGGGCAGCGGTGGCCGCGGCCGCCGCTGCTGCCGCGATCGTCCAGTGGTTTTACGTCATCTCGGTGTGGGGGAGCAACGATAAGCTTTGGGGTATATCAAACAGAGCACTTTTCCATTATTTTCCGGCGCTCCCCCTGGTGCCGGCGGATTTGGCGCTGATCGCGTGCGTAGAATATCTTCGCCGACGTTGTGCGCCTGAAGGAGCCGGGGGCGGATACCTCATCGCCAGGCTGGTCCTCCAGGGGTGCGCCGCGTCGATCTTGTTTGCGGCCGCCGCAGCACCGCTCTGGAGAGTCCTTTGGGCGCCGTGATTCCGCCGCCCACGGGCGCACAGCCCCGGCAGCAATACTGGAATACTGACGACAGTCAACTGGGATAGAAGGGGCGTGCGCTACTGCCAAATGTTGCGGATGGATGCAACCGGGCGGCAACTTCCGCGCAGCGACCCCTGTGGTGAAATCGGCTTTCCCCACTGCAGTTGGCAGCTATTCACCACCGCGGTGGCCACCGGCGGATTAAATCCACCGACTAACATTTGCCTTAATCGTGATTCACCTAATTCTGCGGGCGCGGCCCGATTGAGCCCGCCTGAGAAAATCCCGGGCACGAGATCATTCCGACGACCTTCGCCGATTGACTCTCTGCGACGGCCATTTATACTGCATGGTTCGGTTTAACCCGGCAGAATGTGCTGCCGGGGAAAGCGGCGATGCGTCCCGCCGCGAAGCGTTCATTATTGTTTATATGTTGGGATGCAGCGGAGGTTTTTCTGTGGCTGACAAGCTGGTTTATTTTTTCGGGAATGGCAAAGCGGAAGGTACCGCCAAGGATAAGATTCTGCTCGGCGGCAAAGGGGCCAATCTGGCTGAGATGACCAACATCGGTCTTCCGGTCCCGCCCGGTTTCACCATCACCACCGAGTGCTGC
>JAJYZF010000118.1 GCA_021800165.1 Planctomycetota bacterium
GCCGTTCGAGTTTTACAATCGGCTGCTCGAACGGCAGGCCCATCAGCGGCGATACCGGTGCCGGGGTAGCGGTTTCGGGGTCGGCTTTCTGCCGGACGGGAGAAGCGGGAGGAGATTTATCGGGGGATGATTTCTTTCTGGTTCCAGTTTGCTTCGCCATCGCGAGACTCCATTTGAGTTTCAGACCACGGGTGCTTACTCACCGACAGCATCTTAGCCCAAAACCGGCCGAACGCGATAGCCTGCCACGGGCCGCTGCCGATCTCACCGCTGGCCGCCCGCAATCCGAATTTACCGTGCCAGCGGACCGCAGGCGCCTCGCCGGCATTGGCTGCGAGCGAGCGCGTGCGGCGTACCGCTAGGGCAAATTTGCACGGCGATGATCCGTAGGTATACTCCAGATAGTAACCAGCATTCAAGGGCCGAAGAATGGTCGCAAGCAATGAAATTAAAACTTTATTTACCCGCAGTGAATGGCGACGTGGTTGCGAACGCGCGGGGCAGGCCCCGCGGGTAAACAAAACAGGTGCGTCACGGCCATCCATGACCACGCTTATTTCCTCTTGCCCTTATTCGTCGGACATAGCGAGCGGTTTTCTTGAGCCTAAATAGCGCCGTCGTGCTAACTCAGCGGGGCGAACAAAGCCTGCAAGTCCTCCTCGCCGAGTTTAAGTGTTGATTGTCCGGTTTCATCCAGAAGTCCGGCGAGAAGCTGAGCCTTGCGATCCTGCAGGGCCTGAATCTTTTCTTCAACCGTCCCCCGCGTAATAAGCTTGTACACAAACACCGTTTTGCCCTGTCCGATGCGATGCGCCCGGTCGGTAGCCTGATTTTCCACCGCCGGGTTCCACCATGGGTCGTAGTGAATGACGGTATCGGCGGCGGTGAGGTTCAGCCCGGTTCCTCCTGCCTTGAGACTGATCAGAAACAGCGGCACGTCGCCGCTCTGAAAAGCATCCACCGGCGTGTCGCGGTCGCGGGTGTCGCCGGAGAGTCGGACGAAGCGAATATTCAGTTCGTTGAGTTTGTCTTCAATCAGGTCCAGCATGCTGGTGAATTGCGAAAATAATAAAATCTTCCGTCCTTCCTCCACCATTGGCGGCAGGGCCTCCACCAGCCACTCCAGCTTGGCAGACTCCTTGATATCCCGGGCACCGGGAATTTTGAGCAGCCGGGGATCGCAGCACACTTGTCGGAGCTTCAGCAGTGCGTCGAGGATCACAATGTGCGACCGCGCCAGCCCCATACTCGCGATCTGATCACGCACGCGGCTTTCCATCGAAACGCGGATGCTTTCATAAACGTCGCGCTGAGCGCCGGATATTTCAATGCTTTGAATCATCACATTTTTCGGCGGCAGCTCCAGCGCCACCTCACTTTTGCGCCGGCGCAGGATCAGCGGTGCAACCCTTTTGGCCAGTATCTGCCGTCGCGTGGGATCATCCCCCTTTTCAATCGGGTCGCGGAACAGGGTGCGAAACTGCCTGTAATTGCCCAGGAAGCCGGGCATCAGGAAGTCGAATATCGCCCACAATTCGCCGAGATGATTTTCCATCGGCGTCCCGGTCAGAGCCAGGCGATGGCGGGTGGTGAGTTTTCTCGCCGCCTGAGCATACTGAGTGGCCGGGTTTTTGATCATCTGGGCTTCGTCGAGGATCAGCATGTGGTAAGCCTGGCGCGTCAATGTGTCCTTATCGCGGGCCAGCAGTGGATAGCTGGTCACGATCAGGTCGTAGTTGGAGAGCCGCTCAAACTGTTCATGCCGGTCCGATCCATGAAACACCAGCAGACGCAAATCGGGAGCAAACCGCTGTGTTTCATCCCGCCAATTTCCCATCAGGCTGGTGGGGGCCACGACCAATGCCGGTTGGTCCAGCCGGCCGGCCTGCTTTTCGGCCAGCAGATGCGCCAGCGTTTGAACGGTTTTGCCCAAGCCCATGTCGTCGGCAAGCACACCGGCCAGATCACATTCGCGCAAAAATTGCAGCCAGTTGAGGCCCTGTAATTGGTAAGGGCGCAGAGTGGCCTTAAGCCCCGTCGGTGGAGCGACCGGAGCCACATTGGCGTCAGTGAGTTTTTTCACCAACGCGCGGACCCGCTCGCTGCCGCTCCATCTCCACCCATCAACACCCGCAAATTGTGCCGCCCTCAGCCGATCCACCATCAGCGGCCCGTCGGCATCCGGATTAATCGAATAGAGCTCGATCAGCAGTTCACGTATCTTGGCCAGCCGTTTCATGGGGATGCGGATACACCGATGATCCGGCAGTGCAACCATCATGCCGCCCTTTGCACCGTTGGTCGGCAGATGCGGGTCGGACAATATCTTCCGCATTATAGGCAGCAGGCTGACCCGCTCCCCGTCCACCACAATTCCTAAATCGATATTAAACCAGTCCTGCCCTCGCTCCTGAGAATCGCCGATGTCCATAAACCAATCCGTTGCCTTCGCCTTGCGGAGGATGCAGGACGGATCAAATTCAATTTTCCAGCCGGCGGCCTCAAGTCTCGGCAGCTTCTCGTCTATCCAGGTTTCACATGATTCGCTCAGATCATAAGGCGCTATCCAGATTGGGATGTCGTTGCGTGCGGTAGCCGGGTGGTAACCCGCACGGTGCACATAAATCAAACCTGCCGCATCGAGTTCTTTGCGCCGCGCTCGCTCCGCAGCCTGATCACGCTGAAGCTGGTATCGCTTTCCGCTGATGTTGCGGTCGATATTCATCTCCATGTCATGGTCGGGGATAAGCGAAATCGGACCATATTCGAATCTCACCTCCGCCCAGTGCACGTAATTTTCAGGGTCAATAACAACTTGGTTCGCCCCCGACAGGTAGCTGTGTCGAGGGCCGCTGAAAAAGCGAATGACGGGCTGAGGTGCGTCGACGATCCGTTCCGGTTCCGGCAGAGGCGGTGGCACGGGCAAATTCTGGTTTCGCGTAAACGCCGAGATGGCTTTGTAGTGCGCAGGGGCAACGGGGGGGGCGGAAATCCATCGATGGGCAAAGGGACGTGCCACGTCCGTCTCTACATAACCAATGGAATTTTGTCCGGGATCGATGTAGACAAGTGGATCAGCCTGGAATACCAGCCCCGGTGGGTTCACAGCCACGCATGGATGCAAGTTGAAATGGTCATCAACCGACCAATCCAGCGTGCCTTTGCGTGTTTCTCCCCAATGGAGTGCCGGTAGGATAGGTGAACCGAAATAACATTTTCCCGTTTCGACAATTGTTTTCAGGGTGCGGGTAGTAAACTCGTCCGTGATTTCGGTGGTGCGGTATCTATCATCAAATCCAAAACCCGCCAGCAGGCGAAAGACTTCCAAGTCCTGCGGGGTGGCAAATGCAGCCATGCGCCGCGATAAAAGCGGGTCGTAAGACTCCAATCGGCCGAAGGAACCGTCTTTTCGCACGGGTGCCTTGTAGATATCAACTCGCAGCAGCGGGCCGTTATATGAATTCCTACCCGCGAGAATAAAAATGATCCGGTGTTTTGCGGTTCTGGACCTGGTGGGGGCTGGAGTATCGCTACCCGACTCGATGGCAATTAAATCACGTGCCCAGGCGGATAGTTCAATTGGAAGTATCGCCGGCGAATTGCCGACACTCTCATGGCTGGACTTCGCATCGCTGAGAGCACCGTCCCCCGTGGCTTGTCGGTTGGTGCGCGAACTCACCCTTGCTAAACTCGTCGGACTGGAGAAAATCTCATGAGCAAGATTGAGAATTCCATCCAATCCCCCAACTTCCAGAAGCAGGGCCACCACATGGGCACATGGCGAGGTACTTCCGCAGCTGCATAACGAGGTGAACCCGACCAATTCGCTCCCATCGAGTTCAAGGGCTAACTTTGCCTCCGCATACTTTGAACCTGCATATGCTATCGTTCCGCTAATCGTTCGCGACGCTATATCGAAACGCACGGGCTCCGCACACACCGCGGTCCCCTCGTCCCACATCTTGATTCCCGCGGCAAGGGCTCGGGGTGAAAAGAGCGTTTTAAGTTGGCCCAGCATGCGCTCGGACATATAAACATTTCCTCCAGCGTGGCAACCCCAAAAAATGTCGCCATCTCAATTTACGTTAATCGACGGTCCATTACAATTGCTGGCTCTCAGAGGGTTTTACAGATATGTGATGTGCATGACGAAGCAAACATCGCACCTCGCATGACAAAACCACATCCAATGGCGGCCCGTCATCACGAGAAGTTCATCAGAGCTGGTCGTTTTGAGCTCGGCGGTTGGGTGGGGCCTCCTCGCGGTCGGCTTAATATTTTCGCCGGTCGGGTCACACATTGCTGGCGGCGCAGCGGGAACGGCCGGTTACGTTGACGGTGAGCTGTCGAGCCCGTCGTATACAGTGCGCGTGAGCGGGGAGTGGTTCGTCTGGCAGAGCGAGCATTCCTGCAAGGTACCCATAGTGAACTTGAATGGCCAGGTCGACGCGTCGGCGACATCGCCATTGCCGGCCGAGAGCGTAGTCGTGGAGAACGCCCGATGAGCGGAGACACGGGTCCCGTAGACACGGTGGATGTCGGTACCAAGACGATGCTTGCTCCTCCCGACTCGCCGGCCACCAGCCCGGCGGCCGCCAGCGTTTGCCGCCCTGCCGCTGATTTACTGCTGGATTTTTGGTGGAGGCCACGGCGGCACCATACCTGTCGGCCCATTTGCGTCGGCGGCCGTCTGAATCCTTCCCGGCCTCCATTTACAGTGAGGCGCTGGCGCGGAGGGTAATAGACGGGGTTTTTGTTCGCTCCAATCTACGCCGCCCCCGCGTTGCCGCTGCCACCCTCGCGGCGACCGCAAACGCGGCATCCGTCGGGCTGGTGCAGCAAAGGTTGCGGGCGGCCGTTAAATTCGGTGGCCGGGAACTGGACTCCAACTGGGAGCAAAAGCCCGGCAGATCGATGAATCAACGCGGCGGGAAGTTTTCATCGCGCGTAGGCGGGCTGACGGTGCGGCAAGCAGGCATCGAGGCGGATTTCCGGCACCACCACGGCGCGTTATGATTTCAGCAGTGATTCCATTTTGAGGCCGTGTTATGGTCGCGATCAATGAGATGCCAATGCTGGGCGGCGGGACGCGAAAGCGAGTTTGCACGGCGATGATCCGTAGGTATACTCCAGATGGTAACCAGCATTCAAGGGCCGAAGAATGGTCGCAAGCAATGAAATTAAAACTTTATTTACCCGCAGTGAATGGCGACGTGGTTGCGAACGCGCGGGGCAGGCCCCGCCGCTAAACGGGACGACGACGCTCGGCCGCTGGCTTACCCGCGACCCGTTCGGGTATTCCGGCGGAATCAATCTCTACGGCTACGTCGATTCCTCGCCGGTGGGGAGGTTTGATCAGTTCGGACTGGCCGGCACGCCCGCTCCGGCGAGCGGCTCATTTGTGTTTGCAGAGCAGGTCACAGCACAGGTGCTTCAGGTCGTAAAAAATAACATTGCAAAGCTCGTTGATAAACTGAAGCAAACCGTCGGCTTGCAGTTTAACTATCAGGTGGACAAGAAAGCGAGCATTTGGGTCAAGGTCCGCGGAACGTCCTCGTCTCCCGGCCCACTCTGGGCGTTTGATCCTTCTGCCATAAATACGACGGGCGGCTGGGTGATAATTGGCAAGGGGGGCTCCAAGACCACGGGCACGTTAAGCTTAACGCCGAGCATAGGCGGTGGCACCCCAAGCGCATCGGGTTCCTTTAGCTTCACACCCGGAAGCAGCGGCGGTTTTGGTGGCAGCGCTACGGCGGGTATAACGACGGCGGGCTTTTCGGGATCGCTTTCGCAAAGTTACTCCACGACTATCTCAGGCGTCCAAACGAATATCAAGCTGCTTGAGTCGCTCGGGGCCGGCGGCCATTGGACCATCAATCCGTCGTTGATGACGCAGTACCCTGTATCCGGTGCGCCTCTGAGGTTAGGCTTGGGAGCGGGCGCGTCCTTTCCGACAGTAGGAATTCCCCCCTACGTCGGTGCTGCCCTGGCCAAATATAACATCAACGGATATTTGAGCGCAACGGCGGAGGGCTGCGGGTCATCCGAGGGGAACGGCGCCGCCAGCCTCGGGTTTGGGTATAAATGGAAGTCAGCTCCCCAAAACTACATATCAATTGGGGTTCACATCTCGTACAATTCGTCTGATACATCAGGAATTCTGAGCCCCAACGGCATGAACATTCCGCCGGGGGCGGCTGTTACCGGTTTGTTGTCACTTGGATTTTAATAAACATGAATAGGTCGCCGCTTCCAATTCCTGCTTTAAAAGTTTTGCAGACCTCTCTGCTGTTTCTGATTATTTCCGGCGCTGCACTCACCTACGGATCGCCTGACGTCCATCGCACGGCGCTGCCGGCAAAGGCACCCCTGCATCCCCCTGCCGCCAGTGTACTCGAATGTCGGGATGGGCTCCTCAATCAAAATCTCTGCTTCCCGCATTATTCGGTTATTTCCCGTCAGTTCTTCGCATTAGGTTGGTTTGCGCGGAGGTACGCCGGACCGGCACGCCCAACTCGGGGCGGCATAAGGGCCGCGGTAGTCGCATCTCGCAATGGCAATCGGCTCCGAATGCTAATGGTTATGCCCGGTAAATTTATAGTTTACACCACCTTTGTCCGGACCCGCTACACCTCTGCGCTCTGGAGTCCGTCGGTGCCGGGCGCACTTCTCGTCACAAAAACGGCCCATCCGCTCGTGGAATTCTACCTGGGATATGCTCCCTCGCGCCAGCACAATTCCGAACCCAGAGGATTTCTGATTATGGGGCTTTATCACAAGGGCCACGCCGCCGGGCAGCAGACCCTTAATATTGCCTTGGGCTCAAATTGGTTCAGGGCAATGACCCGCGGAGCGCTCGCGGTGAACTACAGTCGCGTCACAGGCCTCCTGCGTGTTAAATCAAAAAAGAAAGATGCTCAAATAAACACCTCAATGCTCTTCGACCTCAAACGGGTCGCGGGCTTATCAAAGCCGTTCATTTTCTTGACCGGCATTGATCGTTCTGAGACGGGCATATCCGGACAGCGTACGGAGGTGCACCTCCGTATGGAAACCGGCCCGACCAGCAAAAGGTTACCAGGCATAAACTTGGGAACCCCACCTGTTTCCGCAAAGCTCCGGATGTTAGTCGCGTCAAGGGCGAGATTTATTCGCCAATGTTCCAGGGACAGTTCGGAAAGAACCGATGTTCTCAGCCCTCAACGCCGGCGCCTTTCGGTGATCTTTCATTGGATAGCAGGAAAGGACCTCGGAGGCGTGCTATACCGATGGGCCGAAAACGGGACACCACCTGGCGCACCACTCAATGGAGATTGAATCCAATGGGCATGAAAACGTTAAAACCCGCCCCGGCCAAATCCGCCGCTGCTGGGGCCGAACGCAGCCGCCGCCTTGGCTGCGCCTCCAGAGTAATGAGGCAAGGCGCATTGGCTGTCGCTATGGGCTTGCTGGTTCCAGCCCTGAGCGGCCGGGCGGCAGTCCCATTAACGAGAAATCTTTTGGCCGCTGTGAGAGGTTTGCCGAGGGCCGTGCGAAATTGGAACAATGCTCCTCGCCGATGGAAGGCAGCCCTGGAATTCAGTGTTCGGACGCAAGTGGCAGGCAGCAACGGCTTATCGGACAGGGAGCATGGGAAGCAATACAACTGGGAGGGTGTGCAATACGTGGACGGGGAGAAAAAGGCGGTTTTCTTCGCGGGGCGTGGCATTTTTTACTATTGTGCGGCGCATTCTGGCAGTAGCCTGACGGTCGTCGCAACAAACCGTTTTCCCGGCTGCGTATTTACCGTCGTCGGTGAGAAGGCGATAGCCAAAAAGACACTCGCCGGCCTTCGCGGCCGCGGCATGGCAAAAGGCGTCAACTTTCCAAATATGGGTCGGTGGCTTGCAGAGAGGCCACAACTTACCTGGCCCAAGATTACGCCCGGCCAGGAGGCCGATCTGCTATCTGGTTGCACGGCGCTTGGCGCGACGTATAGCCCTTTTCGAGTGCGGCTGGCTTTTGTTTCTGGGGCCAAAGAGGAACATTTCACTTTTGACCTGACGAGTTCCGCGGCGGGTCGCGGCGCACCAGCAATCCAAGCAGTGTCGAGCTGGGTGGCTGTTACCAAGAATGGTTCGTTCAGGACTAAGAGCATGTCCGTGAAATTGGGGAAATTGGCATATCGTTTGCCAATACATCTCTCGGCCAAGGGGCTCGAAAAACTGGGATTCAAGGTAATACCGCTGAGTTCGGGCGTAAGGCTGCCAGAGGAAAAGCCGCTTACACCGGCCGAGCGTGCCAGGGTGCGCGCCTTGCGTGAGCGGTTTGAGACGTGGGCTGGCGTACGGCCTGCCACAAAATTTAGTTCGGGCAAGAAGCCTGAGGCCGCGAATGGCAAAGGCCCCCGCAACTTCGTTCGCGAAACCCTGCGTGGCGAGGGCCGTGGAGCTGCACCGTCCAGAATTAAGTCAACGGAGCGGTACCGCAAGGCCGCAGCAGAGGGAAGCACTGCAGCTATGGACGACATGGGGATGGCCTACCTAGAGGGGCGGGGCGTAACGCACGACTACACCAGAGCCATGAAGTGGTTCCGTCGCGCTGCTGTGCAGGGAGAAGCCACGGCCATGCGTAACATCGGCATTCTTTACGCGAAAGGGTTGGGTGTGCGGCAGGATTACACCAAGGCGATGACATGGTTCCGTCGCGCTGCCGCGCAGGGAGATGCCACGGCTATGCTTAACATCGGCGTTCTTTACGCTAATGGGTTGGGTTTAGGGCGAAAACATTATGCCAAGGCGATGGCGTGGTATCGCAGGGCCGCCGCAAAGGGGAACGCCACGGCGATGTTTAACATCGGCGTTCTTTACGCTAGTGGGTTGGGTTTAGGGCGAAAAGATTATGCCAAGGCGATGGTGTGGTTTCGCAGGGCCGCCGCAAAGGGGAATGCC
>JAJYZF010000041.1 GCA_021800165.1 Planctomycetota bacterium
CTTTACGCTCTTCCGGATTGATCGCTCAAGGGGATCGCAGGTTCTTCGGGCGGTGTTGGGGGAAGATTTTCCAGGAACGCTGGGGTGCGACTATTTCTCAGCCTATCGCAAATACAGGAAAGACTGTGACATATCCATGCAGTTCTGCCTGGCACATTTAATCCGGGACGTGAAGTTCCTGGCCACTTTGCCGGAAGCGACCATCGTCGCCTACGGCCAGCGGTTGCTGGAAGCGTTGCGGCAGCTATTCCACATCCTCCATCAGCGGGAGATGATGGAGCTACCGGTATTCCAGAAAGCCTTGGAGACGGCCCGTGATGATATGCTGACCGTGGGCTTGGACGCTCCGGAACACAAGCCCGCCCAGAACATGGCTGGACGCTTCCGCCAAAACCGGGAATCCTATTTTCGATTTATCACGACACCGGGCGTTGAGCCAACCAATAATCTTGCCGAGCAGACCATCCGCTTCGTCGTGCTGGATCGCCACGTCACGCAAGGCACTCGCAGCGAGCGGGGACAGCGGTGGTGTGAGCGAATCTGGACCGCCATCGCCACCTGCACCCAGCAACAACGCAGTGTCTTTGAATTCCTTCACCAAACTATCAACAATCACTTCGCGGGAAAACCCACACCCTCGCTTCTTCCCTCAGGCCCGTGAACGGCTACCTCTATTGCAACAGTCTGCCGCAATGTGGGCCGCAACAGGACCAAAGAGATATTTCACCCGATCGGGGCGACGGGCGTGGGTGCCGAACTTTCAACCGGGATATCTCGCGCCGCTCGACGGCCGCAACAACCGTCGGCAGTCCGGCCAAAGGCCAAGGCGCTTGGGCGGTTGACGAATTCTTGAATTTATCACATCATGAATTTCGGTACAAGCATCGACCAGCAAAGGAAGGAATTCCTGATGACCCACCTCGCTAACGAAGCGCAACCCTCAAGTCCCACTCCGGTGAGCCTGCTGAATGCTGACGCCAGCCTGGGGTGGCGCGGCTTATTGCCTCGGGCGGTACTCCTTGGACCGGGACGATGCACCGTCACCGTACAAACTCATGTACTCACGCCCGATTATGCGGTGATCCAGGCGATGGTGCATAATCCCGGCCAACAAACTCTTCATCTGCACCGCATCCGCTGGGGCATGCCGTCGGACGTTACCACCGATGCCGGTCTGAAATTTTCCAAGACCTGGAATCCATTCTATTTTTCCACCGAAAATTTTCGCGGTGATTACTACGGCCCCGGCACGATTCGCGGAGATTCTTATTTTAATGCTATGCCCAGTGTCACTACCGAACTCGGCTGGTCGGAAGATCATGTCTTTCCGGGGTTATTTATAGGCTCAGTGGACCGTGATTGTGGGCTGTTCTGCGCGGCTCTAACGGCCCAATGTTTTCATCTTATTTTTCGCTTGCGCGGTCATAACGACGCTGGCGACTTCTTTTTTGAAATCGATGAACTGCCGACCGGCATTGATGCCATTCCAATCGCTCCGGGTGCCACCATCCCCGGCGAACGGCTATTTTTACAGCTCTGCCGCACCGGCAACCCCCAACATGTAACGGACCAATACTACGACCTGCTGCGCCACGACGGAGTCTTCCATCGGCGAAAAGATAATCCATTGGTCCAGCAACGCATCTGGTGCAGTTGGAACTATGATTTTTTTGAGCGCGCCACCCACGCCGATGTGATCAAGCAACTGCCCATCCTCACCCGCCATTTCCCTTCCGTTCGCTTTGTGCAAATTGATGATGGTTACCAACGCAAATATTCCCATGGGAAGCGTGGCTTTACCGACATTATCTATAATGGCGAACCCCCCTTTGATCGAGAAAAATTCCCCGGCGGACCTACCGCCCTGACTGCCGCCATCAAGGACGCTGGCTTGCGCCCGGCCATCTGGGTGGGCCTTTGGGCCGCTCTGGAATCCCCGATGATTCACGATCACCCGGATTGGATACTCTCTGACGATACCGGTCATCCGGTCCAATTCGCAACGCCCACGTCCTTCTACGGCGGCATCGGGGTTCTGGATCCATCTATTCCCGCAGTACGCGAATATCTCGATAAACTGTGCCGCACCATCTTTTGCGACTGGGGATTCGAGGGCGTTAAACTTGATTTTTCCAGCTTTGCCTTTGAGGGCAAGCGGGTGCGGTTTAAATATCCCGGCCAAACCGCCCTGCACTGGCGGCATTGGCTGGTGCAAACCTTTCGGAAATATCTGCCCGCCGATGGTTTTTTTGGTTGGTGCGTTGTGTGTGGCACCGGCGATCCGCTGTTGGCGGCGGATGGGGCGGATTATTTCCGTTGCTCCGAAGACATCGGCCATGGCGATTGGGCTTTGGTCAAACGTATCGCCGCATGGTGCGCCAATACCAATATGCTCATGCCGCAGCGACCGATTCTTCCCAATATGGATTCGATTGGTGTAAGTAAAAATTGGAATCCCACCCAATGGCAAACCTGGCTCAACTTGGCTGGAATTACCGGTGCCGCGTTGGAACTCGGCGGAGATTTGACCAAGGTGGATCCGGCCGCGCTAACCCGCCTAAATGCAGCCTTGGAACTCTCCGATCCGACACGACGCGTCTGGTGCGCCGACCTTCCTGTGGGACGCGTTGCCGAGCCTCCATCCCTATGGGTTGCCCAGGGTGACCGCGAAACCATTCTGGGCCTTTTCAATTGGAGTGACGGGCCACGCCGATTGCATGTGCCGGCCACTTTGCTCCAACAACTTGCCGCTGATAAATCCTCGCCCCACGACGCTTGGAACCGCCAACGGGCCATTTGGCCCCGGTCCGATTCGCCGCTGGAGCTGGAACCCCATCAATCGCGACTGTTTCGCTTTTAAACCAACGAACCTCCCTCTGGACCGCCTGCCATCCGTGCGTTAAGATTGATGTTTTGCGTTCCCGGGCGATTGCATGCTCTCTTGGATAAATTTAGTTCCGCTGCTCACAAGCCTGCTAAAGCAGTTTACCTACTTCGGGTTGGCGGCGATTTTGGTGGCCGGCGGTATGGGGCTGCCCATACCTGAAGACGTGCCACTCATGTTTTCCGGCTATCTAAGTAGTCCCAAGTATAGCCCCCTGCCACAACATACCTCCGTTCTTTTCATGATTACCGCGGGGATGCTGGGCGTAATCTGCGGCGACAGTATTCTCTGGTATGTCGGCCGTTACGGACTAGATGCCAATAATTTCCTCTCCCGCCATGTTCGCAAGGCCCTGGGTTCCAAACGCCGTCTTATTCTGGAAAAGCATTTTCACAAGCATGGCAATCTAACCTTATTTGTGGGTCGATTCATTCCGGGAATACGCGCCCTGGTTTTTGCGCTCTGTGGTGTTTCCAAGATGCGCTATCTGCGTTTTGTGATTGTTGATGGTCTGGCAGCACTCGTAAGCGTGCCAACCTTTATTTTCATCGGCTATCATTTTGCGGCGCAATTTCATAGGGTCATCTTGGAGGTCGCGCGGATCAAACACATTGTCGTGCTCGCGGGTATTGCGGCACTTATCGTCGCGGCAGTCACCTATCTTATTCACCGCCGCATTCAAGCCCGCGCCGCGAAAATCGAGAAACCACTGCCTTAAACCACGGTCCCGAAATCCTTCAGTGTGAGAATACACATAGTCATCACCACCCGCCGTGGCCTATTTTGCACTACGTGCACCATGCCGGTGACCCAGATATCGCATGGGATGGGCCTTAATAAGCATACGCAAAGTATGGCACCGCGGCTCTACCTCCGCCATCCGGCATGAAGCAGTCCATCAACCGCCGGAGTTATCTTGACGTTCCCGCACAAGGTCGTTGCCGATATGCAATACCCGCGGCTTCCCAAGCTGCGATGACCAGGATAATACTGTAGGAACACCGGAGAAAACATCAAAAAAATTGTCCGGCCAGGGCTTCTCACCATCTAAATCCAGGCATACACGCCAGACAAAGCTGCGGCTGCTGAAAATGGCCTGTCCCTGGCGCAGGCTAACCTGAAGCCGGGCCCGCGGCCAGTCCATATCCTTAAAAGGAGCCAGCAGCAACCGGTCGCGGGCCATTTCGCGGCCCGTTTCATCACAAAGCAGAGCAAATCCGACGTGGCTGGTCCGGCCGAGCTTATCCCACTGGCGGGCGCTAAACTCCGCCAGCACGCTGCTGGCGTTGGATGGTAGCGTGACGCTCTGCGTGCGATCCAGCGGATAGCCGCCCGCCAGCGCCAGCAGACCATAACGCAGGCTGCCGCGACAAGTCGGCCCATCGTTGACCCCGTAAATTTTTACGGTCTCGCCCTGGCGAACCACCACCACAATACATTTGGCCATAGCCCGCCGCACCGGCCAGAAGGCTGGCGTACGCCGCAGGTAGTAATCTACAATAGTCCAACTACGTGTCACGGGCCAGCAATCGTTGTACATCCAAAAAATGGCCGCGGCCGAGTCAAACATGCGTCGCCTGAAATTGCGGATGTATTCGCCCAGACCTTCGCCCTGCACCAGGCCACCCCAGTAGACATAATCTTCCAAGGTCATCTTTTTGAGTGACTTTCCCAGCCAATGCTGGAGCATCACATCGGGATAGGGCTGCCCGTCACCCCAGGACGCAATGCCGTTGTCATGAAGTTCCCAGGCGAATGATCCTGGTCGCCGCGTCCCGGCTTCGACGCAGGCCCTCACAGTGGGCAGCGCCGCCGGACCGAGAATGCCGCCTTCGTTGGGAAAACGGCACACCATGGTCCGGTAGCCGTAAAAGTCGTTGTTCTGAAAACCGATCGACCACGGATGCTGATCGCCTGTGGTATCGGACGTAGGCGAAGCTCCGGCCGGTGAAAATGGAGAACTCGGTTGATAATAGCGTCCGGGGTCTTCGGCTTGCAACAGTCGCGGCAATACCAGGTGAAATAGAGCATAATCCGGAAAAGCCTGGCCATGCTCATAGCCCCATTCCCAGGCGCCCTGTTCCATCTCGTTGTTGCCGCACCAGGCAATCAGGCTGGGATGATGGGCCAACCGTCGAACCTGATAGGTGGCTTCTCTTTTGACATCCGCCAGGAATTTCTCATCGGTGGCCGGATATTTGGCGCACGCGAAGATAAATTCCTGCCAGACTAAAATACCCCGCGCATCGCACAGATCATAAAAATAGTCATTTTCATAAATGCCGCCGCCCCACACCCTGAGAAAATTAAAGTTGGCCTCCAGCGCCCGGTCCACGAGGGCCTCATAGCGCCGTGCGTCGATACGTGCCGGAATCACATCCGCCGGCACAAAGTTGCCGCCCTTACAGAAAATCGGCTTGCCATTGATCTCAACGATGAAATAGGTGCCGGCCGCCGGGTGTTTTTCCTGATTGACGCGTACATGTCGAAAGCCGATACGGCGGGTGGTTCTGCCGATACTTCTCCCTTCGACCTCCAGATTCGCGGTAACGGTGTACCTTGGCTGGTTGCCGTGGCCCACCGGCCACCACAAGCTAGGCGATACGACCACCACGTCGGTCTGGAGCCGGTTGGCACCCCGGCCAATTTGCACCGATGCGCGCGTCCGCTGCCTGGTTTCATGCACGTACAGGCTCAGCTCGCCGCTAAGGGGTTTCTCCCGCAGGCCCGTCACCGATACTACAGCCGTAATAGTGCCCGTCTGCAGATCCACCGATAGATCGCCGCGCAAAGCGAACTGCTCCACCCGCGCTGCCCGCACGATTTCCAATCGAACCGGACCATGAATCCCGACATTGAGCAGCCGCGGCGACCAATCCCAGCCATGAGAAAACTGTGGCTTGCGCAGCCAGGGCCGCTTGGTCAATTGATTGTCAATAGAGATGCTCAGGCCATTGGCACAGCGATCTTTGGCATGAAACAGGCCGCTCTCGATAGCAACGATTAAAATGTTCTCCCCCGCCACCAGGTGCTCGGTGACATCCACCTGGCAGGGATAAAATGCGTTTTCATGCTGGGCCACTGCATGGCCATTGAGATAAATGCTGGCCGCCAGGTCCAGCCCTTCCAACACCAGCCAGGCACGTTCATCGGCGGCCAATTTCGGCACCTTGAAAGTGCGGCGGTAGTGCCACAACGTTTCCTCCACCCACCGCGCCGCCAGAACATTAAGCCCCAGCGTCGGTTCGCTTAGCACGCCCGCCTTGCATAAGTCCAGATGCACGGCACCAGGAACCACGGCATCCCAGGCCCGACTCAAGTCCGCATCCGGACGCAGCAGCCGCGGCAGCCGATCGCCGCGCTGTCCATCATCCCAGCGCAATTTCCAGGTTCCGTTTAAGTCAATAATTTTTGCCATAACGACTTAGACCTTGTCTATCTTGGTACCGCATCCCGTACACGGCGGCCAACAACCTTCCGCCGAAGGCCTATCTTGCCGCTTCCGTCGGTACATCAACGTTGGCGGTCAGATACCATTTTTGCCATTCCAGCGGTAAGGCATGGATAACCTTACCCGGCACGCCGTAATACAACACACTGCGTACAATGACTACCGCCAAGATCATGCCGGCAATGGTATCGGACGGAAAGTGGGCGTGTTCCAAAACCCGTTGAAACGCCACGTCCAGAGCCAAGGCGTAAAAGAGTGCCCGGCCCCGCGGATAAAACCAGCTCAGCCCCGCGCTTAAAGCAAAGGAACCGGTGGTATGCGCACTGGGAAAAGATTGGTACTTGGCGTTGCCAAAGCCATACGCAGGCCCCATGAAAGACCAGTCTCCATTGTGGTAGGCCCAAGGTCGGGTGCGACCAAACATTCCCTTGAGCAGATAACAAACCAGCACTGTCGCCAGACAACCCAGGGCAATCGCCAAGGCCTTCTTTCGGCCCTCTTTATCCAACATGCCCACTGCCAGAATCACGAGAATCGAACAGGTCCATTGGCCGTATTGGCCCAGCATGGTCATTTCCAGCTTGATATCTGATTTCAAGTGCAAATGCGTATGGAACGCCCATACCGCCGCCCGATGATCGATCAAAAAACTCAGCGCGAAAATAACCAAGGCTACCGACAACTTCAGCCAGCGCGGCCAGGCGGAATCAAAGTGAATGGGCGCTCCTTGATACCAGAGCGGTGGGCGCGTCTGCTCTACATCATTGCTCATAGCCCTTTTCATGTTGATCTCCAAAGTGCAAGCGCCTTTACACTGGCTCTCGATGCCCAAAACTCTTATAGTTGACCAACATCCAATGTGTCAAGGCTAGGTAAAGGTGGAAAATAACGGATGCTTGAACCCAAAATAAAAGATGCCCGTCAATGGTGGAGCTGGGAGGATGTGCTGCTGATTATTTTTTTCGGAGCCGCCCTTTTTCTCCCCGGCCTGCATCACATTCCCCTTTTCGATCGCGATGAGCCGCGCTTTGCCGAGGCGGCCCGCGAAATGCTGCGTTCCGGCAATTTCATTGTTCCGCGCTTTGATGGGGTGCTGCGACCCGATAAACCCCCCGTCATTTATTGGCTGATGGATTTTTCCTACCGCATCTTCGGCGTCAACGGCATGGCCGCGCGCCTGCCCAGTGCGCTCTTCGCCATGCTGACGCTTCTGGTTACGTATTGGATGGCCGGCGAGCGCTTTGGCCGAATTACCGGTCTCTTGTCGTCCCTCATATTGGGTACGGCGGTGTTGTTTGTGGCTGAATCACGGCTGGCGACGGCGGACTCTGTGCTGATCTTTTTTACCACCTTGGCAATGCTGGTGGCATGGCGGGCTTGGGATTATTCCCGTATCAGCGCCGGCCACGTCGCTGGGGTACACCTGCGCATTGCCACCATTCGCCCTCTGACCGCAGGCGAGTTTTTAAATCAATCTCAACCCGTGCCCGCCCGACCGGTATCGTTGATGATGGCCCTGGTTTTTTGGGTCAGCATGGGCTTGGGGGTACTGACCAAGGGCGTTACGCCCATTTTTGTCCTGGCCACCATGACGACGCTTTCCATCGCGAAAGGTGGCCTTGGCAAGGCCTGGCAACACTGGAAACTTCTGCCTCTTCCCGCAAAAATCGTGGAGTTTCCGCATCTGATCCTAAGTGCGCTGCGGCGGGCGAACTGGCGACTCTGGCAGCCCCTTCGCCCCATTTGGGGCATTCCCCTGATGCTGCTGGTGATTGGGCCTTGGTTCGTGGCTGCCTGGATTCAAACCAATGGGCTTTTGATCCAAAGGATGCTCCTGCAAAACGTGGTGCAGCGAACCACTTCCGGTCTGCAAAGCCATGGCTTTCCGCCGGGCTTTTATCTGCTGGTCATCTGGGCCACATTCTGGCCGTGGAGCGTGCTGTTGATTCCGGCTGCTTATCATGTGGTGCGGCGGGTGCGGCGGCGCGGACCTATCGCCATCGATCCGGGACCTTATGAATTCCTGCTGGCTTGGGTGGTGCCGTCCTGGATTATTTTCGAATTGATTGTCACAAAAATGGTACAGTATGTCCTCCCGTTATATATACCACTGGCTATCCTCTGTGCCGATATGCTGGTACAAAGCTGGCACCGGACGACCGACGTGCTGGCGGCCAAATGGTTTGCCACCGCCCGTTGGATCTGGATGACAATCTGGCTGGTATTGGCCGGCTTGACGATTTTTGCAATGCACTATCTCCAGCCCGCTGATCAACACAATATTTTTCGCTGGAGTATTCTTCTGGCCGCATCCTTTGCTGCCGTCGGCGTGGCCGGCGCAGTGAGTTGGAACCGCCCCGCCTGGCCGTACGTTACCGCCTTCTCGTTTATGATCAGCATTATTCTGCTGATGACCACGGTGTTGCCCGGCATTAAGGCCCTGCAAATAAGTCGCCAGGCCGGCCATTTCATGGCCCACTTTGAAAGGCATGGGTACAAACTTGCCGCCGCCGGTTATATTGAACCATCGCTGGTGTTCTACAGTGGTGGCAAAATTGAACTTTGCTCCGGGGCCAGGCAATTATGCCAAGTGGTGAAATTCTCATCTCAGGGTCGGACCCCACCAGTCCGCGCCACCAAATATTGCGTCCTGGTGGACCGCCGAATTCTTAAAAAACTGCAGGCTCGACATGTGCAATTTTGGATTCAAAGCCAATACCGCGGCATCAAGGTGGCCAAGGGACGCTATACACGCCTGGCGGTTTTGACCAATGTCGCACCAGCCCTGTCCGGCACCGTTGGATCCACTACGAAAAAATAAGTTCAGGCCCATGCTGCCAAGGTGGCAGGAGGACACAACAACAGCTTGCCGAAAACGGCTTTTAGACGACCTACATAAGCCGACATATTAAATTTATCCAACGATATAAGCATTATTTTCCAATAGAGTTATGGCAAAAAAATGCGCCGTCTAGTCCCTGCGGCACGGCGCTTGCTCTACGGTCATTGAGGCCATCTGAATCCGCTGGTTTCAACACACCAGAGACGAGACGAAAGCGGTTACGGGTGGCTAGAATACAACTGCGGGTGTAGTGCGGGTTAAAGTTAACCCGGATGCGTCCGAAAAACCAGAAAAAGGAATGATGCAAATGGCAAAGGTTATTGGAATCGATCTTGGAACAACCAATTCGGTGGTGGCGGTCATGGAAGGCTCACAACCGAAGGTGTTGATTAACTCGCAGGGCTCAAGACTTACGCCATCCGTGGTCGGCTTTACAGACAAGGGAGAACGATTGGTGGGCTTGCCGGCCAAACACCAGCAGGTGACCAATCCACAAAACACGGTATTTTCGATCAAGCGATTCATGGGGCGGCGGCATTCCGAAGTCACGGGAGAAGAAAAGCTCGTTCCTTATAAAATCGTGGGTGGATCGGAAGAATTGGTGAAAGTTGAGGTGCGCGGCAAAGATTACACACCGCCGGAAATTTCCGCCATGATTTTGCAGGATCTCAAAAAAACCGCGGAAGATTATCTGGGCCAAAAAGTTACCGACGCCATTATTACCGTCCCGGCTTATTTTAATGATTCCCAGCGTTTAGCGACCAAAGAGGCTGGTGAAATCGCCGGATTAAATGTCAAACGGGTATTGCCCGAGCCGACCGCGGCGGCGCTGGCTTACGGTATGGATAAGAAAAAGGGCGGTAAAATCGCGGTATTCGATCTTGGTGGAGGCACTTTTGACGTATCGGTGCTGGATGTCGGCGACGGCGTTTTTGAAGTGCTATCCATCAATGGTGATACCCACCTGGGCGGAGACGACTACGATCAGGTGATCAGCGATTACATCGCGGAAGAATTCCGCAAGCAACAAGGTATTGATTTGCGGAAGGATCCCATGGCGCTGCAGCGTTTGCGCGAGGCTGCCGAAAAAGCCAAAATTGAGCTTTCCAATAATATGGAAACCAGTGTTAACCTTCCGTTCATCACCGCCGATGCCAGCGGTCCCAAGCATTTGCAGATGACGATCACGCGCAGCAAGTTTGAAGCGATTACCAATCATCTCACGGAGCGTTGTCGGCAACCTGTCCTCCAGGCTCTGCAAGACGCTAAAATCGCCGCCAAGGACGTCGATGAAGTGCTGCTGGTGGGTGGTTCCACGCGTATCCCGCGTGTGCAGCAACTGGTCAAGGAAATGTTCGGCAAGGAAGGCAACAAAAGCGTCAACCCCGACGAAGCTGTCGCGTTGGGCGCAGCCGTTCAGGGCGGGATCACGACCGGCGAAGTCAAGGATATCCTGGTGCTGGATGTTACGCCCCTGTCCCTGGGAGTGGAAACCCTTGGCGGCGTTATGACGGTCTTGATTCCGCGTAATACCACCATTCCCAGTAGCAAGAGCGAAGTGTTCAGCACGGCGGCCGATAGCCAGACCAGTGTCGAAATTCACGTCCTGCAGGGCGAACGTGAATTCGCCCGCGATAACCGCACCTTGGGGCGGTTCCAGCTTACGGGTATTCCACCAGCCGCCCGGGGAACGCCGCAAATTGAGGTCACCTTTGATATTGATGTCAATGGGATTTTGAATGTCCGGGCCAAAGACAAAGCCACCGGCAAAGAAAACAAGGTGGAAATCAAGGGCCATAGCGGTCTTTCCAAGGATGAAATCGAACGGATGAAAAAAGATGCGGAGGCCCATGCCGATGAGGACAAAGCCCGGCGCGAACTGGTGGATCTCAAAAACCAGGCCGACGGAGCCGTGTTTCAAGTTGAAAAGGAACTCCAGGAACATGGCGGCAAGGTAGGCCCACAGGAACGCGGTGATATTGAAAGCGCCCTTACCCGCGTGAAAGACGCGCTCAAGGGTGAAGACAAAGCGTCGCTGCAACGGGCGCTCGATGATCTCAACAAGGCCCGCATGAAACTGGGCGAGGCCATGTACAAGGCCTCCGCTGCGGCACAACCAGGTGCCGCGCCGACCCCGGAAGGCGGTGCCGGCACGACCACCGATGCTGGTGCTGCGGAACCTAAAAAAGGCCCCGATGACGTCATCGACGCCGAATATGAAGTCAAATAAACCATGGACAACAATCCGCTGATGCCGACGGCGATTCGGCTCCGCAAATCGGAGCGCCTGGAAATTACCTGGCCCGATCAATCCACGTCCGTGATTTCGCTGCGCGTATTGCGAAAGTTTTGCCCTTGCGCCGGTTGTCAAGGGGAACGCGACCTTCTTGGCCGCCAACTCCTGCCCGTGGTGCGCACAAGTTATGACGGCCCCATCACCGCCCTTGGAGCGGAGCTGGTGGGCAATTACGCTCTTCGCGTGCTTTGGTCCGATCAACACTTCACCGGCATCTACAGTTTTGAGTACCTCCGCCAACTCGCCGCCCAACACCCACAAACCACCGATCAGACTTAATCAAATCGGCCCCGCTGCTTCTACGATTTTCTCCGATGATGGTTGTAGTGGATAATCCTATATCAGTCCCGGTGAATTCCCGATGGTGCGGCTTTGCGCAATGAGATAAGCTCCAATGCGTGGCTTAGAGGCCCGCGATGGATTGCGGCTGCAAGAGGTTAATCCATCAACGGGCATAACCCACGGGAAGGTGTGGCGGTTATGCCGATGCCGGAAAATAACAACTTGAATCTCCCTCTGGAACGCCGCCGCTGGGCCATTGGCGGCCAGGTGCAGGGGGTGGGCTTTCGACCGTTTGTTTACCGGCTTGCCACGCAATTGCAACTGACGGGATGGGTGGCTAATAACAACGCCGGCGTGGTTCTTGAGGCACAGGGCCTCCCCACCGATCTTGCCCGGTTCGCCCGGAATCTGCGGCGCGAGATCCCGCCATTGGCCAGGATTGACCACCTTAGTCAAAACTTGGTGGCGACAGATCCGCACGAAACAGATTTTCAGATTTTGGCCAGCGCTGAGCACGGCCAGACCACAGTTGGCGTTACCCCGGATACCGCCCTATGTCAGCACTGCCGGCAGGATTTGTTCGATAGCAGCAATCGCCGCTTCAGGCATGCCTTGATCACCTGCACCAACTGTGGGCCGCGTTACAGCATCATGGTCCATATTCCCTACGACCGGCCCGCCACCACGATGGCGGCCTTTACCATGTGCCCGGCCTGTGGCCAGGAATATCAAGATCCCCTCGATCGACGTTTTCATGCCCAACCCATTGCCTGTCCGCATTGCGGCCCGCAACTGGAATTGGTCAACCCCGCTGGTGAACCCATGGACGGCGATCCCATCACCAAAGCCGCGGACCTGCTCCGCAACGGCAACATTGTGGCCATCAAGGGATTGGGTGGATTTCATCTGGCTGTACGTGCCGATGATGCCCAGGGGGTGGCGAGGCTGCGCCGGCTCAAACATCGTGATGCCAAACCGTTCGCTTTAATGTGCGGCTCGGTGGAGGCGGCTGGCCGGTACGTAACTCTAAGTCCGGCGGCGGCCAAGGCTCTGGCCTCGCCGGCCGCTCCAATTATTCTGGCACGCCGGCGTAGCGGCACGGCTGTTGCTCCACTGGTCGCCCCCGGAAATGCTCGCCTGGGATTGATGTTACCGTACACCCCCATCCAGCACTTACTCCTGGCCGAGATGCATCTGCCCGAACCCTTGCTGGTAATGACCAGCGGTAACCTCAGTGACGAGCCGCTGGTGATTGACAATACCGATGCCGTGCGGCGCTTAGGCCCTCTTTGTGATGCCATCCTCCGACATGACCGGCCCATCGCCCGCTGCGTGGATGACTCAGTATTGCTGGACCTGGGTGACCAACAGCCCCTTTTGCCAATTCGCCGATCGCGTGGCTTTGTCCCCACAACGATTCCGCTGGTCGGCATTGAGGGGATGGCGGGGTTGGCACTGGGCGGTGAGTTAAAAAATACCATCACCCTGGTCACGCCGTCCGGAGCCATCGTCAGCCAACACCTGGGAGATCTCCGCAATCCACTGGCTTTTGATTATTTCCGTCAGGCCATTGACGATTTGTGCCGACTTTACCAGGTCCAGCCGCAATTTATCGCCTGTGATCCGCACCCCTTGTACGTGAGCACCGGATATGCCGCAACGCTGGCCCGAAAGTACCATGCCACGCTATATCCGATCCAGCATCATCATGCGCATGCCGCGGCGGTGTTGGCGGAGCATAACCATGCCGATCGGGCCTTGGCCCTGATAGCCGATGGTTCGGGTTTGGGCACCGATGGAACAGGTTGGGGTGGAGAACTGCTGTTGGTCTCGCCGCTGGAATTTACACGACTGGCGACTCTGCAACCCTTGCGGCTGCCCGGTGGCGACATCGCTGCCAAAGAAATTCGGCGCACTGCGGTGGCGCTGCTGTGGCAGGTGTTCGGCGATGCGGGAGAAAATCATCCCTTGGCCCAAACCATCATGCCGGACCCACATCTTCGCCAAACCTTGTTTCTGATGATGCGGCGTAACTGGCAGTGCGTAACGTCCAGCAGCATGGGCAGATTATTTGACGCTATGGCGGTACTACTGAATTTATGTACCTATAACCGCTACGAGGCCGAAGCCGCCATGGCCCTGGAGAAAGCCGCACTGGAAGCGGTGGATGGCGCTTTAGTGACCGATACGCTTTGGCAAACTTGCCCCGATGAGGAAGGCATCGATCAGTTGAACCTGGCACTGTTATGGCGGTTTCTTTTGCAACAACAGATGCGTGGAATCCCGGCTCCAACCATCGCGGCGATGTTTCACCAACATTTGGCTGCGGCCTGGGACGCGGTGGTGGCCAAGCATGCGCAGGAAAGCGGCGTAAACGCGGTGGCGATCTCCGGCGGCGTATTTGCCAATCAGGTGTTCGCAGAGGCCTTAATCCAACGGCTTACCCGCAGGGGGTTGCGGGTATTACGCCATCGGTTGGTACCACCCAACGATGGAGGATTATCTTTGGGCCAGGCCTTCATTGCCGCAAGGCTCATGGCCCGGTCTGGGCCGCAAAATCCGACTCCAAAGGAGTGTGCGCAATGTGTTTAGCCGTACCTGCAAAGTTAATGACGCACAACGGTCTGGAAGGCGTGGTGGATTTGCACGGCACCCATTTACCGGTGAACACCATGTTAACTCCGGATGCCCAGCCCGGAGACTGGCTGCTTATTCACGCCGGGTTTGCCATAGAAAAACTGGATCCTCAACAGGCTGGCGAGACTTGGGCCTTGCTGCGTGATTTGGCGCAAGCCGCCACGAAGAGCCCGGCACCTTCCGGCACCGGTGCCGCCACGCCTGCTCCCCCAACCCAAGGAGATCGGCGATGAATATGGGTACGCGGCCCATCCCGGAAATGCTCCGTGCCCTGCACGCTTCGGCTGCCGGTCTCGGCCGACCCATAGCATTTATGGAGGTTTGCGGGACCCATACCACCAGTGCCTTTCGCTGTGGTTTGCACAGTGTGATGCCGGAAAATGTGCGCCTGATCAGTGGCCCCGGTTGCCCCGTGTGCGTAACCGCGCAAGCGGATATTGATGAGCTTATTGATCTGGGCAGCCGCGGCGAGGTGACCTTATGCACCTATGGTGACATGCTGCGGGTGCCGGGCAAACGCGGCAGCCTGGAAAAAGCCCGTGGAGACGGTGCCAGTATTGAGGTCGTTTACAGTAGTTTAGATGCGGTGCGGCTGGCTCAAAGCCATCCCCATCGCCAAGTGGTATTTGCCGCCGTCGGTTTTGAAACCACGGCACCTGCCACAGCCGCGGCCGTTTGCGCAGCCCAGAAACTTGGACTGGATAACTTCACCGTGCTGGCCAGTCATAAGCTGATTCTTCCGGCCATGCGGGCGTTGCTTTCGGCCACGGATCGCCCGAAGATCAATGGGTTTTTGTGCCCGGGTCACGTCTCCGTCATCATTGGATCAGACGCCTACCGGTGCATTGTAGAAGAATTTAACACGCCGTGCGTGATTGGTGGTTTTGAACCGGGCCTTTTGCTTTCGTCGCTGCTGTGTTTGACGGAGATGGTAGCCGCCGGGCGTGTGGGATTGGTCAATCAATATCCCCAGGCAGTTCGCCCCCACGGAAATCCTCACGCTCAGGCGCTGTTGCAGGAGGTCTTTGAACCGGGTGATGCCCGTTGGCGCGGGATGGGGCTAATACCCATGAGCGGACTGTTCTTACGCCAGCGCTATGAACGCTTTAATGCCGCCCGCAGGTTCAGCCTCCAGCCGGTGGACGATCGTGAACCCCCGGGTTGTATATGTGGACGCGTCATCAGCGGATTGGCTCTGCCGCCTGAATGCAAGCTCTTTGGCCGAGCCTGCACGCCGGTGCAACCCATCGGACCGTGCATGGTGAGTTCTGAAGGCACCTGTGCGGCTTGGTTTAAGTATGGCCCGCAACGGGCTTCCGCCAATGGTGTCGCCCGGCTTCAACAACTTCAGGAGGTGCGGTCATGACCATCCAGAAAGCCCAAATGTATTCGACGCCGACCGTGGCTCATCCACCGGCCACTTTCCCCCGTGTAGTACTGGCCCATGGTGGAGGCGGTCAACTCACGGATATCTTGATCAACGAATTGGTATTGCCGCGATTCGCCAATCCCGTACTGACCGATCTTTTGGATTCCGGCATTACCCAAGACGGCGGCTTGGCCCTGACCATTGATAGCTACGTGGTTCAGCCGCTATTTTTCCCGGGTGGCGATATCGGCCGCCTGGCCGTAAGTGGGACCGTCAACGATCTGGCAGTCAGTGGTGCCACGCCATTGGGTCTGGCCTTTTCGATGATCCTGGCGGAAGGGTTGCCACGGCAGATTCTTGAGCGCGTGCTGGATTCCGTAGCCGCCACCGCCACCGAAGCCGGAGTGCGGGTGATCACCGGCGACACCAAGGTGGTCGGCCGCGGACAGGCGGACGGCCTTTACCTGACCACCGCCGGCGTAGGCAAAATGGAAACTGGTCCGCAGCCGCATCCGAATCAAGTTGCACCCGGAGATGTGTTGCTCATCAACGGTTCCGTTGGTGAGCACGGCCTGGCGGTGATGCTGGCCCGGGAAATGCCCGAAGTGCAAAGTGTTCTGCGCAGTGATGCCGCCCCGCTCAATGGCCTGATTGCCCACCTCCGGGCGGCGGTGCCGGGCGTGCTGTTCATGCGTGATCCTACCCGGGGCGGGCTGGCCGGTGTGGTCGCGGATTTGGCGACCAGGACCGGCCATCGGATTGTCCTTGAAGAAAGATGCATTCCAATTCGCCGTGAAGCCCGCCACGCCGCCGATATGCTGGGACTGGATCCGCTGGACATCGCCAATGAGGGTAAGGTGTTGGTGGTGGTGCGGCCCACCGAAGCCCAGGCGGCCCTAAAAGCCCTCCAGGCCCATCCCCTGGGGCACCAAGCCGCAATTATTGGCCACGTATCCACACAACAGGATGGATTATGCGTGCTTGAGACTGAAATCGGCGGGCAACGCATCGTACAAAAGCCGTATGGAGAACAGTTACCGCGCATTTGCTGACGCGCCTCGATAAGTACAGGAGCCATCGCCATGACCCAAGCCGCACCCATGCCGCAACCGCCTACCGATGATAAACGGTGGAAAATTATTGAAACCACGATGCGCCGCAACAATTTCCAGGCCGACGCCCTGATTGAGAGTCTCCACAGTGTGCAGCAGGCGTTTGGTTTTTTGGATAAGCCATCGATGCTTTGGGTGGCAGCGGCGTTGCATGTGCCGCTCTCCAAGGTCTATGGTGTAGCCACTTTTTATCATTTTTTCACACTCAAGCCACAGGGAAAACACGTCTGTGTGGTTTGCATGGGCACCGCCTGTTATATCAAAGGCGGTCAGAAACTGCTGGACGAAGTGCAACAGCGCTATGGCATTAAAGAAGGTCAGACCACCAAAGACGGCCAACTCTCATTGGTGGTGGCACGCTGTATTGGTGCCTGTGGGCTGGCCCCCACCGCCGTGATTGACGGACAGGTTCTGGCTAAGCGCACCGCTCCGGAATTGCTCGACTCGCTGGATGCCACATTGGAAAGAAAGGCCACTGTATGAAGCCGGAAGAATTAACAGCCATGGCGGAAAAAGCCCGCAAACAGGATGCTCATTTTGCCCATCACATTCACGTGTGTACCGAATCGGGTTGTGTAAGCTCGCAAAGTGATGTGCTCTTAAAAAATATCGCCGATCAGGTACAGCAACGTGGTCTTAAGGGCACGGTCTGCGTCAAAGGTGTAGGGTGTATGGGTCTCTGCTGCAACGGCCCTCTGCTCAAGGCCGACGATACCATGTATCAGTTCGTCAAGCCGGAACATGCCGGTGCCATTGTGGAAAGTCTTGCCGCCCAACCGGTGGCGGAATTGGTTTGCGATACCAAGCAGCCCTTTTTCACTCGACAAAAATTAATTGTGCGCGAAAATGCGGGATTCATTGATCCGGAGAATCTCGCCGATTGCGTCGCCCACGGAGCTTATCGGGCGTTGCTTAAAGTGCTCACCACCATGACGCCGCAACAGGTTATCGCGGAAATATCCGCCTCGGGTCTGCGGGGACGCGGCGGAGCTGGTTTTCCGACCGGTCTGAAATGGGCCACCGTTTCCAAGGCCGGCGGCCGAACGAAATATGTCATTTGCAACGGCGATGAAGGCGATCCGGGAGCCTTTATGGATCGCAGCGTCATGGAAGGCGACCCACACCGCGTGCTGGAAGGCATGGCCATTGCCGCCTATGCCGTCGGAGCGGGGCAGGGAATTCTTTATGTTCGGGCGGAATATCCATTAGCGGTTAAACGCCTCACCCGGGCCATCAACCAGGCCCGGCGTGAAGGCCTGTTGGGCCATGGTCTGTTTGGCTCAAATTTTGATTTTAACGTCGAAATACGTCTCGGAGCGGGGGCATTTGTCTGCGGCGAGGAAACCGCCCTTATTGCCAGCGTGGAGGGAAAACGCGGCATGCCGCGGCCCCGGCCGCCGTATCCAGCCAACTCCGGCCTGCACGGTTGTCCAACCCTGATCAACAATGTTGAGACCTTTGCCAATGTTCCCGCGATCATCGACCGTGGCGGCCAATGGTTTGCCGGCATCGGCACGGAAAAGAGCAAAGGAACAAAAATCTTCGCACTTACTGGAAGAATCAAAAATACCGGTCTTATTGAAGTGCCCATGGGTATGCCGCTGCGGGAAATTATCTACGATATCGCCGGCGGAATTCCCGATGGCAAAGCTTTTAAGGCCGTCCAGACCGGCGGGCCTTCCGGCGGCTGCATTCCCGCCGAACATCTGGATATCACTGTCGATTATGAATCCCTGACCAAATTGGGCTCGATCATGGGGTCGGGCGGCATGATTGTCATGGATGAAACCAGCAACATGGTGGATGTGGCGAGATTTTTCATGGAATTCTGCAAAAGCGAAAGCTGCGGCAAGTGCGTGCCCTGTCGAGTGGGCACGTACGAAATGCACGAACTGCTGGATCGCATCTGTAAACGCCAGGCGACCATGGCCGATCTGAATCTGCTCAAAGAGCTTTGCGACATGGTCAAACAGACCAGCCTGTGCGGGTTGGGGCAATCGGCACCCAACCCGGTGCTTAGTACCCTGCGCTACTTTGAAAACGAATACCTGAAACTCATTCAAAGCGCCCCCACCGCTTCAGCCGACGATGGGGCAAAACATGTCGCCTTGGAGGTGCTATCATGACTACATCCATAGATGTCGGAAGCGAATCCCTCACACTGCGGATCGATGACAAAGATGTCAGTTGCCGCAAAGGTGACACCGTTTTGCAGGTAGCCCGCGAAAATGGCATCGACATTCCCACGCTCTGCTATATGGAAGGGCTTAGCATCTGGGGTGGCTGTCGGTTGTGCATGGTGGAGATCGCCGGTTCTCCCAAGTTGCAGGCGGCTTGCGCTACGGTTTGTACTGAAGGTATGAATATCAGCACCCATTCCCCACGGCTGGAAAACTACCGCCGCATGATCGTGGAATTGCTCTTGGCCGAGCGCAACCATGTGTGTTCCGTCTGTGTGAGCAACGGCCACTGCGAATTGCAGGCCATGGCGGTAAAATTGGGCATAGACCATGTGCGGTTTCCCTATCGTTTTCCCCATCTGGAGGTGGACAATTCGCATGATCGAATGCGGATGGACCATAACCGCTGCATTTTGTGCAGCCGCTGCGTGCGGGTTTGTGCCGAAGTCGAGGGTGCGCACACCAAGGATATCAAAGGCCGTGGCGTCTTGGCCGCTATCATCCACGACCTGGACCAGAACTGGGGTGAAAGTGAAACCTGCACCAGTTGCGGAAAATGCGTCAATATCTGCCCTACCGGAGCGCTGACCCATCGCGGAACGGCGGTGGGTGAAATGACCAAAAAAACCACGTTTTTACCTTATTTAACCCTCATGCGGGAGGCCCAACCATGACCACGCCCACACCAAAACCTACTGTTGCCACCGTCTGGCTGGACGGCTGTTCCGGTTGCCACATGAGTTTGATGGACCTTGATGAGCGGCTCATCACCCTGGCCGGGCTGGTGGAGGTGCTCCATTCTCCGGTGGTGGACCAGAAGCAGTTTCCACAGCAGGTCGACCTTACCCTTGTGGAAGGAGCCGTCAGCAGTGAAGAAGATCTGCACAAAGCCCTTATTATTCGCGCCCGCAGCAAATTGGTGGTGGCACTAGGCGACTGCGCCGTCACCGGCAATGTGCCCGCTATGCGCAACTATTTTGACCGAACCGAGCTTTTCGCCCGGGCTTACGTGGAAAATGCCCAGGAACCGCCGACACCTGAAGAGCGGCAGGTGGTACTGCCTGTGGTGGGCGTTCCGCCCCTGCGCCCGCACGCTACGGCCCTCCACGAGGTCATCAAGGTGGATATGTTTTTGCCGGGATGTCCGCCACCCGCCGATGCTATATGGTACGTGCTCACCGAGATTCTGGCCGGACGTACGCCGGCGACCACCACGGTGTCACGTTTCGGCAAGTAGTCGGCGCTGCGCTGACGCGGACGCGTAGAAGAGGATTTCACCATGAATAAAACCATTACCATCGAAGGCGTGACACGAATTGAAGGCCATGCACGCATCACCATGACGCTCGATGACAACGGAAAAGTGTCCGAGGCCCAATTTCACGTCACGCAATTCCGGGGTTTTGAAAAATTTGTGGAAGGTCGTCCACTCACTGAAATGCCGGGAATTATGGCCCGAATCTGTGGTATATGTCCGGTCAGCCATCTGATGGCCTCCGCCAAAGCCTGTGACGATTTATTGGCCGTGGATATCCCGCCCACCGCCAAGAAGCTGCGGCAGATCATGAACCTGGCCCAGATTGTGCAGAGCCATGCGTTGTCTTTTTTTCATCTTTCCAGTCCGGATCTGCTTTTTGGCATGGATGGAGATCCTGCCAGCCGCAATATTTTCGGCCTCATTCGCGATCATCCGGAGTTTGCCCGCGACGGCATTCTTCTGCGGAAGTTCGGACAGGACATCATCGCCTTGCTGGGTGAGAAAAAAATTCACCCCGCCTGGGTTGTTCCCGGGGGGGTCAATGCCCCGCTGACCGCGGAAAACCGCGATCTGATTCTGGCCCAAATTCCCGCCGCGCTTTCCCGCGCCGCCCGGGCGTTGGATTATTTCCACACAGTCCGGGACCACTACCCGGCCGAAGTGGACGCTTTCGCCAATTTTCCAACTCTTTTTGCCGGCCTTATTTCGCCAGCCGGACTCATTGAACACTACGATGGTACCCTGCGGTTTGTTGATGAACACGCCGCACCCGTGGCTGATTTAGCCGATCCACACCAGTATCCAGCCATGATCGGCGAAGCTGTCGAAAAGCATTCCTATCTTAAATCACCCTACTTTCGGCCGCGCGGCTACCCGGATGGAATTTATCGCGTCGGGCCCCTCGCCCGGATTATCCTCGCCGAGCGGTGTGGCACACCACGAGCCGATGCTGAATTGGGCCTCTTCCGTACGAGGCTGGGCCGGTCGCCCCAAAGCAGTTTTCATTATCACTGGGCCAGACTCATCGAAATTCTCTACGGCATTGAAATGATTCAACGCCTGCTGGAATATCCGGACATTCTCAATACCCATGTCCGCTCACGGGCCAGACCCAACCGGCTGGAGGGCGTCGGCATTTCCGAAGCCCCACGCGGCACGCTCATCCACCATTACCGTATTGATGAGAACGCCCGCATGGTGTGGGCCAATCTCATCATCGCCACCGGCAATAACAATCTGGCGATGAATCGCGGCGTGCTGCAGGTGGCCCAGCGCTTTGTTGATGGCACGCACTTGGAAGAAGGCATGTTAAACCGCGTGGAGGCCGTTATCCGGTGTTTTGACCCTTGCCTGAGCTGTTCCACCCATGCCTTGGGGCAGATGCCGCTCCGTATTGAATTGCTTAAGCCCAATGGAGAGTTATGCGATGTGCTGCAGCGCGACTGATCTTGAACCGGCACCTATTGACACCCTGCTCATCGGCTATGGCAACACGCTGCGCACCGATGATGGCGTCGGACCGGTGGTGGTGGACCTTATCCGCCAGAGCCTGGGCCAGGCCGGTACCGCCGGTGTGGCCTGTCGCAGCGAGCTGCAACTCACCCCGGAACTGGCAGCGATTGTCGCCCGTGCCGGCCGTGTTATTTTTATTGATGCCAGTGTTGCACTTCCGGTGGGTCGTGTTTCGGTTACCCGCATCGCGGCCCAGCCCACGGCCGCCTGCTTGGGCCATCAATTTTCCCCGCCGCAGATCCTGGAACTCGCCCGTCTGGCCTTTGGTGCGGCGCCGCACGCCTGGGTAGTGGGCGTTGGTGTAAAATCGTTGGCGATTGGTCAGGGCTTAACGAGTGCGGTGGCGGATACCGCACGGCGTCTGGCCAGGCATCTGCGGTACCACCTTCCGCCGGTGGGCCGGCCGGCGGCGTACTGGATTTCCCGAACCACGCCGGTGCTCCCAGAAGATCGATGTCGAGTGGCGGCGCTGCCAAGAGAAATTTGAAAGGACATTGTATGTCAGATGTTAAACGTATCACCGTGGATGGCAACGAAGCCGCAACCAGCGTGGCTTATCGCACCAGCGAAACGGCCATTCTTTACCCGATCACCCCCGCCAGCACCATGGGTGAACTCGCCGATGAATGGGCGGCCGCCGGCCAACTCAATATCTGGGGCAACGTTCCACAAATCATCGAAATGCAAAGCGAAGCCGGAGCCATTGGCGCAGTCCACGGAGCCTTGCAAGCGGGATCCGTCTGCACGACCTTTACCGCCTCGCAGGGATTGTTGCTGATGATTCCGACCATGTACAAGATTGCCGGCGAATTAACCAGCTTTGTCATCCATGTGGCCGCCCGGTCGCTGGCCACCCACGCCCTTTCCATCTTCGGTGATCACTCCGATGTCATGGCCTGCCGCGGCACCGGTTTTGCCATGCTGGCGTCCGCTAGTGTTCAGGAAGCCCACGATCTGGCGGCAATTGCCACGGCCTCCACTTTGGCCGCACGCGTGCCGTTCGTCCATTTTTTTGACGGCTTTCGCACTTCCCATGAAATCAACTGCATTGACGCCATCGGCGACCAGCAACTGCGCGAGTTCATTCGCCCCGAATGGATCGCCGCTCATCGCCAACGAGCCCTCACGCCCGATGCCCCCGTGCTGCGCGGTACCGCCCAGAATCCGGATGTATTTTTCCAAGCGCGCGAGGCCTGCAATCCGTTTTATCAAGCCCTGCCCGGCATTGTTCAGGAGCAAATGCGGAACTTCGCCAAGATCACCGGCCGCGACTATCGCCCCTATGAATACGTGGGTGATCCGCAGGCCCAACATGTAGTGGTGGCCATGGGATCCGGTGCCCAGACGGTGGCCCAGACTGTTCAATACCTCAACGCCCATGGAGCCAAGCTCGGATGTGTAATCGTGCGGCTCTATCGTCCGTTTGCCGCCGAGCTTTTTACCGCCGTGCTGCCGCCGCACGTGCGGCGTATCGCGGTGTTGGACCGCACCAAAGAACCCGGCGCTATGGGAGAGCCGCTTTATCAGGATGTTCTCACCGCTCTGATGGAAGATTGGACCACCCCCTTGCCGTTGGTCATCGGTGGCCGCTACGGCTTGTCCAGCAAGGAATTCACTCCGGCCATGGTCAAGGCCATCTTCGACCATCTGGCTCTGCCCCAACCGCAACGGCATTTTACCGTGGGCATTGTTGATGATGTAACCAAACTTTCCCTGCCCATCGGCGATGATCTGAATATTCAACCCACCGATACCATCCAGGCCATATTCTTCGGCTTAGGTTCGGACGGAACGGTAGGAGCCAACAAAAATTCGATCAAAATTATCGCCAGTGAAACGGGGCTTAATGCTCAAGGGTATTTTGTTTATGATTCCAGGAAGTCCGGTTCCATGACCGTATCACATCTGCGGTTCGGACAAAGCCCCATTCGCGCTGCGTATCTGATCCGCCAGGCCGGTTTTGTGGCCTGTCATCAGTTTGAATTTGTGGAAAAGCTGGATGTGTTGGAAGCCGCCGCTCCCGGCGCGGTAGTGCTATTCAACGCACCGTTTGCGCACGACCAACTTTGGTCCAACCTACCGCGGGAAATCCAGGAAGTCATCATCGCCAAGAAGCTCCGTGTTTACACCATCAATGCCGATGCGGTGGCCCACGCTGTCGGTATGGGCCGACGCATCAACACCATCATGCAAACCTGCTTTTTTGCCATCTCCGGCGTAGTGGAACAAACTGAAGCCATTGCCGCCATCAAACGGGCCATCCGTAAAACCTACGCCAAACGGGGCGAAGAAGTGGTGCGGCGCAACTTTGAAGCCGTGGATAAAACGCTTGAAAATCTCCATCCGGTCACCATTCCGGCGGTGGCGGATTCCGGAATTCATCAGACCGGATTCTTCAATGAGCAAATGCCCGAATTCACCCGGCGGGTGCAGTCCGTGATGCTTGCCGGAAAAGGTGACAGCCTGCCTGTGAGTGCGTTTCCCGTGGATGGAACCTGGCCCACCGGCACCACCCGCTGGGAAAAACGCAATATTGCCGCCGAAATTCCAATATGGGAACCTGGAATTTGCATACAGTGCAACAAGTGCGCCTTTGTGTGCCCACATGCCGCGATTCGGGCCAAGGTCGCCTCTGAAACCGATCTGACCGGGGCTCCCTCCACCTTCCATAGCGTGGCCTACAAAGCGCCGGACTTCAGGGGCATGCAATATATCCTCCAAGTGGCACCGGAAGACTGCACGGGTTGTGGACTATGCGTTCAAGTATGCCCCTCCAGAGATAAAGCCAATCCCAAACGCAAGGCCATCAACATGACTCCGCGCCTGGCCGTGCGCGATGTCCAGAAGGCCAACTACGATTTCTTTCTCAGTATTCCCGAATTGGATCGCAGCCGCATCACCCGACTCGACGCCAAGGCCAGTCAATTGATGTTGCCGCTTTTTGAATATTCCGGAGCTTGCGCCGGCTGCGGCGAAACCCCTTATCTCAAACTGCTCTCGCAACTCTTCGGTGACCGCCTGATCATCGCCAACGCCACGGGATGTTCCTCTATCTACGGCGGTAATCTGCCCACCACACCCTACACCAAAGACGCCCATGGTCGTGGCCCGGCGTGGAATAACTCCCTCTTCGAGAACAATGCCGAATTTGGTCTGGGAATCGCCCTGGGCGTAAGCAAACACCAGCAGGAGGCCTGCCGATTGGTCAAGCAGCTCGCTGTGACTATCGGCGAGACCTTGGCCGATGCCTTGCTGATGACCGAACAGAGCAATGAATACGGCATCGCCCAACAGCGCCGGCATGTCACGGCCCTGCGCCAGGCCCTGCAACGCCTGAACACCCCGGAAGCCGCCACGCTTGGCCAACTCGCCGATTATCTCGTTCGCAAAAGCATCTGGATCGTCGGTGGCGACGGCTGGGCCTATGACATCGGCTATGGCGGGCTCGACCATGTACTTAGCATGCCCTACGACATCAATGTATTGGTTCTGGATACGGAGGTTTATTCCAACACCGGCGGTCAGGCCTCCAAGAGCACGCCCATCGGTGCCGCTGCCAAGTTTGCCTCCCTCGGCAAGGACACCCAGAAGAAAGACCTGGGCCTCATGGCCATGAGCTATCGTCACGCCTATGTGGCCAGCGTGGCCTTTGGTTCCAATGACAATCAAACGGTCAAGGCCTTCAGTGAGGCTGCGGCCTATCCCGGACCATCAATGGTCATTGCCTATGCTCATTGTATTGCCCACGGTTACGATCTGAGCTTTGGCTGTGAGCAGCAGAAACTGGCTGTGGACAGCGGTATATGGCCGCTGTACCGCTACGATCCACGGCTGATCGAGCAGGCCAAACCACCTCTACAAATTGATGCAACCACCGTGCGGGCTGATGTCCGCAGTTATTTACGCAATGAAACCCGCTTCGCCATGGTTGAAAAAATTGATCCTGAGCGATTCCGGCGACTTTCCGAAGCGCGGGTACGCAACACCGCCGATCGGCTCGCCCTGTACCATGAACTGGGCCATATCGCCTATCCCTACGCGCAGCCGCAAGCTGCTGCTGCCACAACTGCGGAAACATCCGCGAAAGGAACGGTGCCCTCATGAATCTTGCCACAACTTACATGGGATTTCAACTGCCCCATCCCCTGGTTCCCGGGGCTTCACCCATGTCCGACAACCTTGATACCGTCCGCCGGCTTGAAGATGCCGGAGCTCCCATGATCATCATGCACTCTATTTTTGAGGAGCAACTGGTCCAGGAGCAGCTTTACGTGAACTGGGCCATCGAGCAGGCCGAGGAAAGCTATGGTGAAGCCGCCAGCTATCTGCCCAAGCCGGGTGAATTTCGTCTCGGCTCTGATGCTTATCTCAAACAGGTGGCGAAAATCAAGGCTGCCGTGGCGGTACCGGTTATCGCCTCACTCAATGGACGTACCAAAGGTGGCTGGATTTCCTATGCCAAAGAATTGCAGCAGGCCGGGGCTGATGGCATCGAACTCAATATTTATGAAATGTCCCTGTCCGAATCCCGCGGGTCAGCCGATATCGAGCGCGAAGCCCTGGCGGTCATTGCTGCGGTGCGCGCGGCTGTCCAGATTCCGCTGGCGGTAAAGTTGTCACCTTTTTATACCGCTCCCATTCACTTTGCCACCCAAGCCGCCGCCGCCGGTGCCGGCAGTATCGTCATCTTCAATCGATTTTATCAGGGCGATATTGACATTGAAAACCTGACCGTGCGGCGTGAACTAAGACTTTCCACCTCTGATGAACTGCTGCTGCGTCTGCGCTGGGCTGCCGCGATGTATGGCCGCATTGACGGCGGATTGGCCATTACCGGTGGCGTGCAGACCTCTCGGGATATCATCAAGTGCATGATGGTCGGTGCTGATGCGGTGCAAATAGTTTCGGCCCTGCTGGAATCCGGCCCGGAACATCTGGCGGTTCTACGCCAGGGACTTATTGACTGGATGGAGCAGCATGAGTACAGTTCGCTTAGCCAGATGAAAGGCTCTATGAGTCTGCCCCATACACCGGAACCGGAACTCTTTGAGCGCGGCAATTACATGCGGATTTTGCAAAGTTGGACCGTATCCGAAGCCACCCAGGACGGATTCTGGAGTTAGCCATGCATGAAATGTCCATTGCCATGGAACTCCTCGGGCTGATCGAACGTCGCCTGCCCCCCGATGCGACGCTTGAGGCAGCGCAGGTCCGTATCGGACCCATGCATGGTGTGGTAGCCGAGGCTATGCAATGGGCCTGGCAGGCGACAGTGGCCGAAAAGGGCTGGCCGAAAGCCCGGCTGCTCATCGACACTCCACCCTGGCAATTGAAATGTCCGGCCTGTGGGCGGCAATGGAATCCGCAGGCGATGGACGAACGCTGCGCTTGCGGCCACCTTGAGGCCCGGGTCGTGGGCGGTGATGAATTTCTGCTCCTTTCCATCGACGTGGTGCTGCCGCCAAAGACCGCGGTTCCACCACCGGCAATAACCAAGACAGGTGCGCTATGAATGTTACGGTACCCGTGGTCGAAAATGTCCTGAAGGTCAATGACGAAATCGCCCTGCTGAACCGGCGGATGTTCAGTGAGGCCCACGTGTATGTCATCGATTTAATCGGTGCCCCCGGCTCGGGTAAAACCGCCTTGCTGGAGCTTACGCTGGAACAACTTACAGGAATTGCCCGCACCGGCGTGGTGGTGGGCGACCCCGCCACCGCTCGTGACGGCCAGAGGCTGGCCCGCTTCACCCGCCATGTCGTACAGATCAATACCGGTCACGGCTGCCACCTCGACGCCAATCAGGTGCGCCAAGCCATCACCAGACTCCCCCTCTCGGACTTGGATATTCTGGTGATTGAGAATGTCGGGAATCTGATCTGCCCGGTTGGCTTTGATTTGGGTCAGCACGCCAAGGTTGGCTTATTTTCCGTCAGCGAAGGAGATGATAAAGCCGCCAAACACCCGCATTTGGTTTTAACCGCCAACGCGCTGATCCTAAACAAAATTGATCTGCTGCCTTACGTACCATTTGATGTGCCGCGTTTCCGTGAAGATGTGCGGCATCTCAATCAGATGGCTCCTTTGATGGAAGTCTCGGTGGCCCGCCGTCAAATCGACCCTTGGACTCACTGGCTGCTGGCCCAAGCCGACAAGGCGCAGACCAACGCCTCGTCGTAACCTCCCCCACCACTTGCTTAGGCCCATTTTGCTTACTCGGCCGGAAGAGTCGGCTGCGACGGGTCCGGCGTCGTCGGTTCATCGAAATCGAGTCCCAGCTCCCGCACCTTTTTATTGAGCGTGTTACGGTTGATGCCCAGAAAATCCGCCGCCTTGATCTTCACCCCATCGCAGTGCTTCAGGGCCTGGCCGATCAACCCCCTTTCCACCTGATGAATGACCAGATCATAAATACGCCCTTCTTCGAGGGCGTATGTACCCAAAGACTCCTCCACCAAACGCTCCACCAGATCCGGGACATCGCCACCTGTCACGACGCTTTTGCCTTGTTGGGCAAAGGCCCGGATCGCCGTAGGCAGCAATTCTTCCGTGAGGGTATCACCCCGACTCAACACCACGGCCCGTTCAATGGCGTTTTCCAACTCGCGCACGTTGCCCGGCCAGCTATAGCGCACCAGCACGTTGAGCAACTCGCGGCTGATTTTGTTTAAATCTTTGCCGTTTTCGGCATTAAATTTATCCCGAAAAAAGTCGATCAGCCGCGGAATATCCTCACGCCGACTGCGCAACGGCGGCAGGGCAATCGTGACCACATTCAGCCGATAAAACAAATCCTCGCGAAAACGCCCTTTGGCCACTTCATCCTGCAAATTCAAATTGGTGGCGGCAATAATCCGCACATCCACGCGAATGGTTTTGGTGTCCCCCACCCGTTCCAGTTCGCGTTCCTGCAACACCCGCAACAGCTTCACCTGCAAGCTGATGTCCATGGTGCCTATTTCATCCAAAAACAGCGTGCCGCCATTGGCCGCCTCGAACCTTCCCACCTTATCGCGAATCGCCCCGGTAAAACTACCCTTCACATGACCGAAAAGTTCCGATTCCAGCAGTGTACCGCTAAGCGCCCCGCAGTTCACCCGAATGAACGGTTGCTCGGCTCTATTGGAATTGAAATGAATGGCCTTGGCGATCAATTCCTTGCCGGTGCCCGTCTCGCCCAACAGCAGTACGGTCGCCCGGCTTGTGGCCACCTGGGCAATGGTGTCAAACACCTCCAGCATCGCCGGAGCACTGCCGATGATATTGTCAAATTTATATTTGCTTTGCAGGGTATCCCGCAACTGACGACGTTCTTCATGCCATTCCGCGCGTTCATCGGCGATGATGCGGTTGATCTTGATAGCTTGCGCAATAAAAGCCGCTACAATTTCCAGCAGCCGCTGATCGTCGGAAAGCGTGTGCTCATCAAGAAACTGCTTATCTACAGACAAGGCCCCGACCGTGCGGCCATCGATTAAAATCGGCACACAAATGAAGCTGATGACTTTTCCATCCTTGCCGGCCCTGGCTCCGGTACGATTTAAAAAACGCGATTCTTTACTGATGTCCGCCACCACCTGCGGCGATCCGCTGGCCACCACTTGCCCTGTGATGCCCTCGCCGACGGCATAACGTCCCCGCTGAATTTCTTCCGGTGTCAGACCCAGTGCCGCTTCAATTTGCAACCGCCCCGTGGCGTCATTGAGCAACACCATCGAGCCGCGCTCCATGCCCAGCCGATCCGCCAGCACACGCATGGTCTGCGCAAAGGCCGCGTGCAAGTCCAGCCCCGAGGAAAGCACACGACCCATTTCCCGCAGCAACGTTAATTCTAACTCGGCTCGTTCCATAATATCCGCGGTGACTGGGCGGTCAGCCCAAAACACCATCCTTAAAAACAGCCTTCGGCCTCGTCAAGCCAGGATCATTCTAACCGAGAATCATCCTATGCACGTTTAATCAGCAAATTCTATGCTAGATGCCTGCAACAGCCTCCAAGTCAGACGGATATCCGGGCAAAATCGGCCTCTTTTTTATCCCGGCCACAGCCCTATTCAACCACCGCAAAAACGCGCTTTATAAAGTGCTTAACACATTTTAATTACATGTGATACATAAATTTTTATAAAATAGAATATTAGCCGTGCCATCGCCAGCGTTGGTTTGGGTTATGCGCGGAAGGATAATTGTATGCCCAACGAATCTCCGGTAGCAGAATAGTCCCGCCACTGCCTAATTTATAGGCTTACGCCTAATCTTTGCACAATTCTGTGGCCGCGAAGCGCTGCGGCCATACCACCTACGGTATCAGCGCAGGGTTCGCCACGCTACCAAGGGAAGCTGGTGTGTCATTTTCTTTCTGGCCGCGAGAATCGCCGGTGTTACTTTTAAGATGATGTGCTTAACGTAGACCACCTCGGCTACCGGCTCGCCGATCGTGCCCTCCAAGTGTTTGGAAAGCAGCAGGTTGTAGTGATGATGGCTCGTTTGCACGAAAAGCGGTGCCACCACCGTACCGGTAATTTTTTCACCATGCAGCAGAGTAAACGTGTAGGCGAAGCGAAACCAAGGCTGGGTCTTACCGGAATAAAGTTTAATATCACTACCATTTTGCTGATAACGCCACTGACGAATCTCACGCTGTGCTAATATTTTCACATCCATCCGGCGAACACGCAGCAGGGCAATATCGCGATAACGCTTGATGGACGAAAGCCATATCCGAAATGGCGTGTCTACGGTCGTGGAAATCTTTCCTCTTAGCACACGACCATTGCTCAAAATCACTTTTCCGGACCGATGGTTAAACTCTTCGCGCCCATGCATGAGTTTCAGCGGATCAAACCCCGGTTGCGTATCCGGGCCCGATTTTGCTTGCGGCACTTGGGTAGTCGGGGCATTGTTAAGCAATTGACTTAAACTTTGCCCAAGCAGCCTTGACCCAGGCGTACCAAGTGCCACCAAGGTGGCCAAGGCAGGCAAAGCAAAAATCTTTGGGGATGCCCCAAAAGAAGTCCACACCCGTCCGCCTGTTCCATCCATGCAGCCGCGGTTAAGATAATGCTTAAACATCATGGAAGTTATTATGCCCCAACCACGTGGTCTTTTGCAACAGTTCGATCAAATGCTTCATCATCGGCGTATCCTGCCGCGCCAGGCCCGCATTCTGGTGGGCTGTTCCGGAGGTGCCGACAGCGTGGCTCTATTGCGGCTGCTCCATGGAGTCAACCAGGGATCTTTCTGGCAATGGCAGTTGATCGTAGCTCATGTGAACCACAACCTGCGCGGACTTGAAAGCAACGCGGATCAGGCATTTACCAGACAACTGGCCCGCCAACTGCACTTGCCCTTCCGGGTTAAAAATCTGCAGTTGAAATCCATTTCCGGTCCCAAAATCAGTGAAAATGCCGCCCGCAAGGCCCGCTTGGCAGCCTTGGGCCGCATGGCTACCGCCGCTCGCTGTTCCTATATTGCCTTGGCCCATCACGCCGACGATCAGGCCGAAACCGTTTTGATGCGGCTCATCCGCGGTACCGGGGTACGGGGCATGGCGGGCATGGCTACCTCGCGCCCGCTGGGAACCATGCGGCTGGTGCGGCCACTACTAAGCTTTCCGCGCCAAGCTCTGCGTGAGTATCTTGAGGCTGTCGGCCAGCCTTGGCAAACCGACCGCACCAACATCGATCGTCAATTTTTGCGTAATCGTATCCGCCATGAACTTATCCCATTGTTGGCCGACTACCAGCCCAACATTCGCCGTACACTGGTGCGTCTGGCGGAAAACGCCCGCATAGCAGATCAGGCCATTACCAAAGAAGCCAATCGCTTAATCGCTTTCGTTACTCAACAGCGACACACAGGGGCCTATCGTCTGGCCATTCCACCGCTGATTGGAAGTTCGATCGCCGCGGTAGCCATGGTGCTGCGCCATATTATCATCGCCGCGGGCGGCCGGGCCGATCAAATCCACCACAACCAACTTCTGGCGGCGGTGCGGGCCGTTCGCCGCCGGGCTGTCGGCACGTCTCTGCAGTTTTCGCGTGGTGTTGTACTGACCATACACGGTGATGAGATTACAGTTCGCCGGCCCCGGGCCAGAAGTGATAGACCGCACCGATAACCTGAACTACATAAGCTCGGTTTGCCTAAAACCGGCACCCCGCAGCAACCAGTATTTTCTTTATACGAATAATAAAATCGCCCACCTTTTCGCTTGCGTTGTTACCCCTATTCCAGGATAATACAGCCCAATCATGGATGATTCGGCCTAATAGAGTTCTCCCAGGCAACATGGAAGTCGCCGCTTCGACTAACCACTGCTGGAGTGAACCGGAATGAAGCACCGCCGTCATCGCTACCGCAAGCCGCTATCCAAGGGCGAATTGGCCGCCCTGCTTGGGCTTTTCATGTTGGTACTCGGTGCCATCTCGATGTTTTTACGCCCCCACGCAGTTCCCCGCCTATTGGGCCAAGTGGTTTTGGATCCGTCGGCTCAACCGTCCGGTAATGCTGCGCAGGCTCTCGTACCAACACCGCAATCCACCACCAAAACCTATAGCGTCCTCATGCCCACCCAGGCCCGCTCCACCACTGTCGGCCACTACCGGCCAGGTAATGCCGCAGCGCTATCCCGCCTCATCGTCGGCCACGCGATGGCCGCTCAACATCCAAGCCCGTTTTGGTTCCATGGCCACAGGTATGTTTACTGGAAAACCCTGCTTATGCGCGTTACCAGCTACGCCCCGGATCGTCGTTGCTGCTGGCCGTTCGCCGGTACCACCACCGCATCCGGGGCCAGTGTACACACCAATGACGGTCGTCTGGTGGCCGCCGATACGCAAATTATTCCTTTTCATAGCCTAGTCAGTGTGCCCGGCTACGACCACAGTCGGCCCGTTCCCGTGCTTGATCGTGGGGGAGCCATCCGCGGCTATCGTCTGGATCTGCTTCAACCCACTTTTCAGCGTGCCAGCGACTGGGGAATCCGCCTGCTCCGCGTACGCGTGTTCCGCCCAGTTGCCGAAAACTAATCCAGCGGCCATAGTACCAAGCTGTGACTACCTCCTTGATCATCAATGCCGATGATTTCGGCTTTTCTCCCGGTATTACCGACGGCATCGTTGCGGCCCACCGCCAAGGCATATTAACCAGCACTACCCTGATGACGAACATGCCTGATGCCCCACGAGCTATCACCTTGGCCGGGGAAAATCCAGGCTTGGGCGTGGGAATTCATTTGGGCCTGACGCAGGGTCGCCCTATAACCCGCAATCTGCGCAGCCTGGTGGACGGGGGGGGCAATTTTTGCCGAGGGTTACCCAGCGTGCTGGCCAAGGCGAGCATATCCCACCGCGCTCGCCGCGAAGTGCACAGGGAATGGGCCGCCCAGATTGAATTTGCCCTGGCCCATAAACTTATTCCCACCCATCTTGATTCGCACAAACATATTCACCATTGGCCGCCGCTGGCTAAAATTACCCTGGAGCTTTCCCGCAGCTACAGTATTGGCTTTATCCGCTGCGCCCGCGAAGTACCTATCCCCGGCTACAGAATCACACCCGCCTACTCCATACTGGCCCGTCTGGCCGCTGGCCTGCAACGGCAAATTCTAGCCGCCGACCTTCATACCTCCGATTGGTTTTTCGGATTAAGCGCCACCGGTAATATGTCTACCCAAACGTGGCTCACCCTGTTGCAACATCTGCCCCCAGGTATCGGCGAAGTGATGGTCCACCCCGGCAATCCGGTCGGACTATGCCGCCACGACACGCGCTTGCTGGCCCAGCGCGCGCTGGAACAGCACGCTCTGGTTGATCCGGCTGTAAAAGCTCGCTGTAGCGCCCTTGGGGTGAAGCTGGTTCATTACGGCAGGTGCCAGGGCGCGGCCACGTCTACGGCAAAGCCGCCCCTTACAGATGTTGAATAAGCACGAACACGGCGATAAGAAAAGCGATCAGCGCCATCGCAAAAGCCCCGTTGAGCATCCAGGTGCCGCGCACCCGTGATTTTTCCACCCATTCATGCATCTGCATGGCCGAAATGGCACAGCTATCTCGCACCTGCCCCAAACACTCCACCGCATGTTGATTGGCCATCTGCAGCCGGTCTATCATAATGGAAAAGCGGTTGAAGGATTCCACCAGTTGCCGGTCAATTTCGTTACCGGTTTCAATTTGTTCCCGAATGATACGCAATATTTCGCCGTGGTCCTTGGTGGTCCCCGCCAAGCCCGCCGATATTTCTGCGATCCGCCGTTGCCGCTCCGAATGCATGGCCAATTGGTCATTGATCACTTGCAGCATCTCCGCCTGCATTTTGCTGGTTTGCGGCAGCGTTTCCACCGCATGTGGTAACGTACCCAGCCGCGAAAGCATCTCTTCCTGCCGCTGCCGCTGGCCATCCAATGTGGCGCGTAACTCCTGTACCGTCTGTAAAAGCGAATCATAACTTTGCTGCAGCTTATAATGATTCGGCTCGACAAACGCCGCCCCTGGACCAACCCGCCTTAGCACCGCTGGATTTGGTCCGTCCGTACCCGTAGCCCCGTATTCCGTAGCGCCAGCCGCCGAATCAGTTCCCGTAAACTGCGGATAGGCCTCATAATCTACCACTTCCGGACCACTCGTCCGAAAAAAACGCCTAAATTGCGAAAAAACACCCATGGCCAACTCCACCAAAAGTCCACATCTAATTATAGCAACGTCCATATCCAAAGCCTAATGGGGTGTAACTCCTATTGTTGGCGGTTTTGGGTTAGGATTAGAGGCGGAAAGCCGCCATTGTGGCGGCCAAGGCCCAGGATGTGGTAACGAATCAAGGAGGATTCACAATGATCCGACCGATGGAAA
>JAJYZF010000119.1 GCA_021800165.1 Planctomycetota bacterium
AAAAAAAAATCCCGCACTGACCGTTTGCCAGGTACGGACCGCGACGGCCGGCTTGGTGGGAGTTTGGACCCGCGGCGGCCGATGTACGCAAGCTCTGGCCCAACGGATCTCCCAGACACTGGTTCGCACGCAACGCCGCAATGCCGCTGCTGAACGCAGCCACCGCAAGCGAACCACTCAGCGACTGCACTCGCTCGGACTGAAATTGAAAGACCTCATAGTCTGCGATTGGAGTCACTTGTAGCGTTGTAGTAATAGGTGATGCTGCAAGGGCACCGGGAACGTGGTGGTTAATTATTCTTCCAGCCCGGCTGTGGCGGACCGATGGCCCCAAGGCCACGGCGGTTGGTTGGAAGCCCGTTGGCCGGTGACGGGCAGGGTTTGGCCATGGGCATAGCCGGCGCGGATATTTTCGGGTGGTACTTCCACGCCGGTGACATTGCTGGGGAACACAAACAAACCGCGGCCACCGTCGGTCCAATGATGGCACCAGTCGATGCCCGCTCGAACGTCGTGCGGGGTGCCGAATGGCAGTTCACAGGTCACGCTCAGGCCGGTAAAAAACAACAGCTTTTCGCCCACGGTCGGTCGCTTATCGCGAAACTGGTATGGGTCGATGCCCAACTCAAACTGAAAACCCTGCAGACCGCTGAAACCACAGGCCAGCATGTCATCCATTAAAAGCCGTACATCGCCATCACAGTGGCAGACGATGCGCACCTGTTGCTCTACCAGCGGAGAAAGAATCATTTTTACAGTGGGAAAGTAGTGCTGCCGCAGAAAATCCGGCGAAACCATTGGTCCCTGGTTGTTGCAAAGATCCTCACCGCAGAACAGCAGTGGAACCAGATCCAATTCCTGGTAAAGCCTGGCCAGAATTTTCGCCTTTTCGCGGGAATGGAGGCTGCGGACCCACCAGATTTTGCCCACCGCTTCCGGATAGAGCGCACAGGCGGAAAGAAACGCCACGTATCCGAACTGATGGTAAAGCGGAAAATGACCCCCTAAATCCCAGAAATTGGCAATGGGTTCCATGCCCAGCCAATCACGGCGGGCGTCGGCGAAGTATTGGCGCAGTTGAGCGTCAACGGCGACGGCATCAAAGGAGGCCAGAATTTCCTTCTCGGTATCGGGAAGGGTTGCGGCATAGGTAAGAATGGCTTCAGGTTCGATACCGACGAAACGGTGTTCTTCCACGGATCCGGAACGGATCTGGTCCGCGTGCTGGTGGTAAATAAGGCCCACCATGGCGTCCACGCCGAGAGCTTTGTGAGCGCGGATGGCGCTGTGATAAGGATCCGCCAGATACGCTTCCAGCGAAATGCCAGCCAGACTGGCCAGTACCCCAGCTCCGCCGATCCAGCCACCGATGGAAGGCACATGATCCACATCGCGGCCCAAAGCCTGATGCGTAAGGCGACGTTTTGAGTCCATGTGGCACCCCAGATCCGCTTTACACCTTGGCCGGAGCGGTTGGCTCCGTATTGGCTTTGCACAGGCGCAGGTAAACGGCGTTGGGTGGTTTTTCGTAGCCTTTCCAGGCATACGGATCGATGCCGGCCACTATCTGCACGGCGCGGCGATCGGCGTTGGCGGGAGATTCGCCGGCGCGCACGTCCCAGGGCAGCAAGGACCACGCATTCATGTAATGGTTGACCAATGCCCGGCGATAAATGTTGCTGCGGTTTTTCTTGGACCGATGCAATAAATAGCCATTAAAAAACACCACACTACCGGCCTTGACTTCCACCGGTACCTCGGCGGCATCATCAAAGCCATAGCTCTCGGGGCTGTTGTCAAATTCTTCGGGTTGGCCGTGGGGGCGTTGCGGATACAAGATGCCGGAGCGGTGCGAACCCGGTAATACCCACAGGCAGCCGTTGGCGACGGTCGCATCGTCGATGGCGGTCCATGCTCCGATGAGTGAGCGATCGCGTGTGGGAATGTAGATTTCATCCTGATGCCAGGCCTGGCCCTGGAATCCAGGCGGCTTCACAAAGAGCATGGATTGCATGCACTTGACGCTGCCATCCCAGTGGGCCAGATGGGCGGCGGTAATCTGGCTTAGTACGCCGCATATCCGGGCATCGCGCACATGGGCTTCGATCACCGGGCTGATGTAGTGCGGCTGATGAATGCACAAAATGCGGTGCAGGACCTCGGTGGGGTTGGTGTTTCGAGGCAGCGACTGGAGTCCTTCGCAGGGATACTTGCCACAAGCAATTTCAGCGGCTTCCGTTTTAAGTTGCTCCACCCGGCTGGGGCCGGCCAAGTCCGGTATTACCAGAAAGCCGTCATCCACAAAAGATTTGATCTGGGCCGCGGTGAGCGGCTTGGGCACATTGATGGGTGAACTGGATTGGAGTTGGGTGAACATGGTTGCGGTCCTTACAGCAAAAATAATGGATCCCGTCTGTTTTGACGTGGTTCAACGCAAACCACCGACGCACAACCAGCATAACCGGATCGGAGTGGCTTTGAAATATCCATAAGTTGCATTAAGATGTCTAAAAGTGGCGCATCGCGTGTCGCTTGTCGGAGGTATCGGTACGACAAACAGGGCCGGTGGATGGGGATGGCACGGATGGCGTATGAAGGGACTAAATCAGATGGCACGCAATAAAATCAGTCACCTGGAAATATCTCATCTGCGTGGAGGCCGGGCGGAATATCCTGCGGGAGCCAGCTTGGGACCGCGTCGAATGGCCGATTATGAACTTGTCTGGATTATGCGCGGCAGTGTTCGCTATCAACGCAACAGTTCCCTCTTCGAGGCTCCGCCCGGCAGTATTATTCTCTCCCGCCCAGGTGTGCAGGAACGCTATATCTGGGATACGCAAGATATTACCCACCATGCCTTTTTTCATTTTGAATTGAAGAGTATTCCGGTTGCATTTGGGCGGCCCGCAAATTGGCCGGTGCTCAAGGCCATGCCTGATGGCGATATCATCCGCCCTCTTTTTGAGATGCTGGTGATAGCGTTGGAATCTTCGCCGGGTCCATCTGTTACCTGGAACAAGTTGGCGGAGACGATTGTGGCCGCCTTCATCGCCGGACCGATGCAGTGTCAGCCGGCGACCATGGTTACATTACCACCCCCAGTGCGGTTGGCTATGGAATGGGCGAAGCAGGCGTTGGCGATGGATGCTCGCCAACGGATCCGCCTGCAGGATATGGCTCGGGCGGCGCTGGTGGACCCCAAACATTTGTGTCGATTATTTCGGAAAGCCGGCTGCAACGGTCCCATGCGCAGCGTGTTGGAGTTGCGGCTCCATCGGGCTAAAAGTTTGCTGGAACGCACTGATTTCAAGGTGGCACGCATTGCCGATATCTGTGGCTTTGCCAATGCCTACCACTTTTCCCGGAGATTTACGGACCAATTTGGCATGCCTCCCCGTGTCGCGCGGTACCGCGGCGTTAAACGCGGTTGATTCCGCAATGGATAAGCGTTGGCGGATTGAATCAACCCGGCCGGTCAGCGTTGTAAGCCCGGCCGCGATGGAGGGCTGCAAAATAAGCCGTGGTGATACGTGGAGTTGCGCGTAGCCCGCGTTGAGGGATGAGCGTCCGCCAGCGGCTACGGAAACGTTTAGGTAAAGCGTCTCTATCTTACTTAAGATAAAGCGACTTTATCTTAAGTATGCGGGCTGGTACATGTGCGGCGTGTCTTGGCCGTAATCCTAAAAAAGACCGGAGCAATACTGCGCTGGTCGATGGCTTTGGAGGGACGACGGCATGTGACTAAAAATTTTTGCTGCTTGGGGAGAAAATGCCGGATCGTGGCACAAAGCGTTCACGATCCGGGTTGGGCCTTGGCATGATATCTGCGGTGGGGCCTGCCTGGCATCGCTGTGCACGGGCGGCCGTTCGCCCTCTCGCACAATGGCCGGCTACCCCAAATCAGAGGTCAAATCGTTCAAATCCTGCGAGATCATGTCGTGACGCTTTAGCACTCGCCGTTGGTCCGGGCTTAGAGCCGGTGCGATGCCGACATATTCATGCTTCCACCCGGCATATTTCGGAAACGTGGTCAAAAACCGATCAACGTGGCTTTTGAACGCGTTTATATCCGCTACCAGCCGTTCCGGGGATCGCTTGCACGAACCGAAACGGATGATTTTGGTGTTGCCGTTTAGCGCCACCAAATCGATTTCGGTATCGCCGCGATCCCAGTAGCCGTTCATTTGCATCGTCAACGGGAAATCTCCGACCTGTTTGCGGCTCCGCTCCTCATATAATCGCCCAGCCAGTTTTTCCAAAGCCAAGCCCTCAATTTCCCGCAGGCGTTCATCGGCTTCTTGGACCAGTTGTTCCACCGGGCGAAAGGCAATAGCGGAAACCGGATTAGCTAGCGCCGCCAGCCAGGACTGAAGGAAATTATCTGTGACGTAGTAACGGCTGCGTTTGGCCTCCGGCTTGGCAAACACGGGCAGTCTTTTTTCAATGAGACGGAACCGCTCGATCAACACTTTCAAATAGCCGCCGATTTGGGTTTCCGGGTTGCCACTGGCTTCGCGAATCGCCTGTACCAGTTCGTTGTGCATTCGGCCCGGATTTCGGGCGACGAACTTCAACACCACATCATAACGCCCCCGCAATTCTCTAAGAAACCAGTTTTCCGCCTCCGTACGGAGCGGAGAGGAACTCTCGAAGAAAATGCGGCGCAGGAGAATCGCGCGGTCCGCTCCCAGAACACCCTGTTCATAACAATCTCGGTAAAACTTCGGAACGCCTTCAAAAAGATTCCAGAGGAATAACAGCCGTTCCGGCGATGGATCCGCATGGTCCCGTAAAATGTCCAGCAGAGATTTGATGTCCAGATGGGTCAGGTCCAGCGTGTCGGTGACCCGGTTGTAAAGGGGTGCCGTGCGATCCTCGAGCAATGCCGTCATCTCGGTGTAAATGGACCCAAGGACAATCAGACCTCCTTGGACATGGTCGGCTTTGGTGGCCAGACGGTCTACCGCGGCCTGCAACAGGGAACAGAACTCCTCGCAGCCCCGGCGATTGAAGTACTGAAATTCATCAAGGATCGCCACGTATCCCCCCTCCATCATCGTTTCCAGCAGTTTGACCAGTTGAGGCAGGCTTCGCGGACGCGGATAACGATCGGCTGGCACATGAAAGGTGTCCAACGCGTCGTTGGCGGCCGAGACGACGCCAACCGGTTCTGAATCCGGGACCTGGAGATATAAGACCGGGTTACGAGAGCCAATGGCTTGCATGGCCTGTTGGATGAGGGCGGTTTTGCCGATTCTCCGCCGTCCCGCCACCTTGGCAAAGAACCATCGCCTACGGTTCAGGATACGTTCCAGCGCCGTTAACTGTTCTTGTCGTCCGTAGAATTTCCAAGGATTCATACGTCTGCATCCAAAATATTAAGGTAAAGCTCCTTTACCTTATTAAGATAAAGCAACTTTATCTTATTTGTGCCGACTGTCAAATATACGGCGGACCTTGGCCACAACAAAAGGCGAAAGTAGGGCTGTGCAAGACAGGCGAGGCAAGAAAGTTGGGCAGGAAATCTCATGGCACACGGCGTAATCGCCACTGCGCTGGTCGATGGCTTTCGAGGAACGGCTGCATGTGACTAAAAATTTTTGCTGCTTGTGGAGAAAATGCGGGATCGTGGCACAAAGCGTTCGCGATCCGGGTTGGGCCTTGGCATAATATCTGCGGTGGGGCCTGCTTGGAGGTCCGTATCAGGCACCAGCGGGTATTTGACGCCGACGCACGCTTCGGCTTAAGGTGATGGCTACCCGGCGGAGGCGGTACTTTCGGTGGGGGGCAATCGTTGTTGTGGTCGGGCTTGGGGCCGAGAAAAATGGGCTTATGGAGAATCTAACCATGTGTCCAGTGGTAAAAAGTTGGAAATTGCTGATTCTGCTGGGGACGATTGCCGTTTTGGGTGGATGCACCCATTTAGCAGGCATTGTCGTGAGCGAAGATACCGGGCATCCCGTGGCTCATGCAGAATTTTCCGTGGGCCAACCGGGGGAGGTTGGGGCCACGAGCCGACATTACAGCCGAGCAGATGGAAAGTTTGATTTTTATGTTGACAGTCTGGATAAAGACAATCTGTGGGTATGGTCTGGTCGTACAGACCCATCGGTAGATGCCGTTCACATAAATCCCAGCGATATTTCCACGCGAATGCGTATATTATTGCCCGACAACAGCGGTCATTTTCGTTGATGGTGGATTGGCAAAAAAAACTCCGGCCCACGGCAGGTATTGGCCGATGAAGGTTGCACGAGAAGTCTTTTGTGAGGGATAGCGGGAACGTCCGATAACACAATTTCGGCAATTTTCTCAAGTTGCGGCTACACTTTTGGTGTGGCGAGTGTATATGATCTATTAGGTTCGACCCGTTGGTGGTTGAACCACAAATGGTGCTGATCCGCAATCGGCGGTTGCTCGGGTGCCGGATAAAAACGGTGCGCGGAATGACGGAATGCGGTTCGGCGGCAAAAGTGGGTTTTGCCAAACGGTTTTGGGATCTCGGCATTTCGATCTACGGAAGGACTTCCTTGGATCGAATGAAGCGGGTGTCCCGGTTTTGCCTTGGCCTGATGGCGGGATAGCGAGAGCTGGTTCACCGGCGGGTTGGCTGGTTCTGGCTTTTAAGCAGGACATCCCGCGGATAAGAAGCGGCTGGGCGATAACGGTTGGTGGGTAAATTTCAGGAGCGTAAATATGTTGTCCTATTTCGGCAGCAGCAAAGAAATTGCGGATTTCCGAGCATCCCGTGGCGTGGCCTTATTGGCGGTGGCAGTTTGTTCCATGCCGCTGGCACTGGCTGGAGCGCCCAACGTCCGCGCCGGGGTGCCCGCCGATGCGTCCATCCTGAATCAGATTGGTGCCACGCAATTAGCGGCGATGCATCCCAATTTGAATGGGGCGGGTGTGGTGGTGGCCCAGGTGGAAGCAGGGGGTAATAATTTTGAGGCCGATCCAAACGCGGTAGGGCAGTCAACCAGCGGCTTTTTCACCTACGTTGACTCCACTGGCGCAGCCGACACGACGTATTCCAGCGGCTCCGGCTCCGGCCATGCCACTACGGTGGGCAATTTCTTCTACGGCGGCGCGGGCTATGGCGTAGCGGCGGGGGTGTCGCACGTGTACAACTATAGTTCCAGTTATTTTCTGGCCAGTGTCGTGGGCGGTGCCAGCGGCAACACCCCGGTGATGCCGACTACCGCCATTGCCGATCCGGTGGCCAACCCCACCCAAGCCATGGGCAATGGCGATGCCCCGCCGATTCCGGCCCAGGTGGTCAACCAGAGCTTTGTAATTACGCCCTCGGCCGCGGATCCCTACGTACCGGTTCCGGAAAGCTATTACAACATTCAATACGACAATTACACCGATCTTTACGGCACCATTTTTGTGTCCGGCGTGGGTGATGGTACGTACACGCAGACATTTCCAAACAGCGAGATTAATCCGCCGGCCACGGCTTACAATTCCATTGCCGTGGGGGCGTACGGCGGCCAGACCGGAGTGGGGCCAACCGCCGATGGGCGTTCCAAGCCGGACCTCGTCGCTCCGGGCAGCGCCACCAGCTTTTCCACACCGTTGGTTTCCGGAGCCGCGGCCCTGTTGATGCAAGCCGGCGACCGCGGCACCGGTTACAGCGCTGGTGACGGTCTTACACCGGATACGTATGCCAGCGCCGCCACGGATGAGCGCACCATCAAGGCCTTGCTGCTCAACGGGGCGGTCAAGCCGGCCGGCTGGTCCCAGACCTACACCAACGCGTTCGGGCAAACCCAAACCGGGGCGTTGGATCCACGTTACGGGGCGGGCGTGCTGAATGTGTATAATTCCTATCAGCAGTTGGCCGCGGGACGTGAGGCACCTACCAGCACGGGTGCTGGCGTCGGCGGTGCGGTGGAAAAATCCGCGGTAGGATGGGACTTTAATACCCTTTCCACCGCCAACCAGGCCAACACTTATAAATTTAACCTGGCCTCCGTGCCCTCCGGTTCGAGCTATACGCTTACCGCCACTTTGGTCTGGAATGTGGGCCTGACTCCGTATGATGGCATGCAGTCACTCAACAACCTTCAATTGCAGTTGTATGGGCCTAATGGCCAGTTGGTTAGCGCCGGTGCGAGCCTGGTGGATAACGTACAGGAACTTTACCTGCAAAATCTTTCCGCCGGCCAATACAATCTGGTGGTGACCGGCATTTCGGGGGGCGTATTTGGAGCCGCTACACCCTACGCTTTGGCCTTTAATTTCCAGGATCCTTCGGGGTCCAGCGTGCCTGAACCTTCGGTGCTGGCGCTGCTGGCTGCGGGCTTGGCACTACCGCTGCTCAGACGTTTACCCCGCCCAACGCGGGTGTAGTGAAAAGCGAAGGGCGAGAACGAAAATCGTCATCGCCACGCCTTAGAGCTTGAAATACAGCACGGCCATAGCCGTGGTGAGCAAGGCTAGTGGGAACCCCACCTTCAGGTATTCCACAAAAGAAAGCCGGATGGAATGGCGAGCGCTTTGCTCGGCCACAATCAGATTGGCAATGGATCCCAGCAGGGTTAAATTCCCGGCAAAGGTGCTTACCACCGCCAACAAATACCAGAGCGCGGCGGCATGCACGGGAATGGCGGGCTTAAGCAGCAGCACCGCGGGGACATTGCTGACCAGATTGGAAAGTACCAGCGTAACCGCGGCCAGCAGTCCGCGCGATTGCAAATTGACGCCTTGGGCTTTCAGGGCGTGCATGGCCGGCTGAAGCAATTGATGGGCTTGGGCATTGCCAATGACAATAAATAAGCCGACAAAAAGCAAAATTAAATTCCAATCCACCATGG
>JAJYZF010000120.1 GCA_021800165.1 Planctomycetota bacterium
GTCCATCTTCGACATTGCACTGGAACCGGGTTCTTGAACCGCGGGCTGTTCTGTTGCGACCACGTCTGGATGGGTACGCGCTTTTCCAGTCGGTGTGTTTCGGGTTAGCTTATGTCGCCACGACGCATATTGGGCACAGACATGCTGAAAATAGGTCACGCCTTGCTCCCAAGCAGCCAACTGAGGGTTCAGCCTTTTATAAACATCCAGCTCAAACTCCAGCTTGGTTAAACTGAATTCCACGTTGGCCTGACAGTTCATCACATAAACCGCCGCTATGGCGATGATCATTTTGTAGGTATCATCCATCAAGCCATCGACATTTGCTTCGGCTCGGTTAATCGCAAATTCCAACAACTCTTTCAGGTAAATAGCCGGACAACGTTGGAAATGATCGTTGCCGGCCAAATTGCGCATCAAGGCAAAGAAATCTCCTTCTGAAAGTGACTGCACCCATGTTTCTCGCGGGTTCGTCTTCCTTCTGGAGCGTCTCATTGGTGGGTCAACCATGAAAGTATCCTTTGCAAAACATGCCTGCTCAAGCGGCAGATTCCACCTTCTATTCTACCCGGCTTTGCGGCACAGCCCTGGAAATAAGCCAAATTGTGCAAAATAATCCTACTCCGCTCGGTGCTTGGTAGTACATTATGAGGAATGAAAAACGCAATAAAAGGCCGATTTTCGCGGGCCTAACACAACCTCAAGTGCGTCATCAATTGCCGTGTTGAGTATAATTACCCTCGCCCGGAAACATTGCCCTGCTCAGGCCGTCCAAAAATAAGAAATTATTTGACAGGAATTGATTTGTCGGTGTAAACTATTAGCTAGTTAGCGGCTACTAAACAGAAGCCGACAATTTGAGGAACAGATGGATAAATGTGTGTTGGCTTTTCTCGCCCATCCGGACGACGCTGAGTTTCTGTGTTGCGGCACTCTGATCTGTCTGGCCGACCCCGGTTGGACGGTCCATATTGCTACCGCCATCCCGGGCGACTGCGGCAGCCTGACTGCGGATCGCTGGAGCATCAGCGCCACGCGCACTACCGAAGCCGTCAGGGCCGCCGCCATGATCGGCGCGGCCTACCATTGCTTGGACGAGCGGGACGGGCTGGTGGTTTACGATCAAACGGCCATCCAAAAAACCATGGACTTGTTCCGCCGGATCGCGCCCGCACTGGTTTTCACCCATGCGCCCAAAGATTACATGCTGGATCATGAACAGGTGAGCCTGCTGGCCCGCGCCGCAAGTTTTTTGTTTGCCGCCCCGAATATTTCCACCACCCCTGCTCCGAGAGGCTCCCACGTGCCGCATCTGTACTACTGGGATCCGATTGAAGGTGTTGATTCATTGGGGAATCCGGTTCACCCGACGACGCTGATCGATATCACCGGACAACTGGAAAAGAAGTCCGCGATGCTTGCGTGCCATGCCAGCCAGCGGCAGTGGCTGCAAGCCCACCATGGCATGGACGAATATCTCGCCGCGATGACCTGCCACGCTGCCGGGCGGGGCAGGCAAATCGGCACCGCGGCGGCGGAGGGGTTCATTCAGCATCGGGGGGCATGCGTATCCTCGCAACGACCTGTTGGATGAGCTTTTCAGCCCACGTAAATAAAACTAATAAGTAAAATTGGAATACGGAGAATACTTGAATGTCAAGACCCTTAAGCAAAATCGCCCCCGACTGGTGGGACTACACCACGCTGGATAGGCCAATCCTGCAGGTGGCGGCGAAGCTCGACGAAAAGGATATGGTCCAGCTCGCACGACCGGGTTTTCAGATTCATTTCTATGATACGCTGGAGAAGTTTTATCTGACGGAGGCCATGGAATACGTGGAGGCGTGGCGGCAGGGCACGGCGGACAATCCCGCCGGCATCTGCGGCCCAATCGGCCCCACCGAACAACTTCCGTTGGTGGCCCGCATTGTCGATAGCCTTGGGATCAACCTCCGCCACGCGCATTTCTGGGGCATGGATGAATGGACTGAAAACGGCCAACCGGTTTTGCCGACCCATCCACTTTCCTTTGCCCGAACCGATCGAGAATTATGTTTTTACCGGATCCACCCGCAGTTACGGATGCACGACTCGCACATGCACTTTCCCACCGGCGACATTGGTGCCTACAGTAAAATCTTTGACAGTGTTCGCTGTGTGGTGATGCAGGGCGGCCAGGGGGAGGTAAAGCACTGGGCCTTTAACGATCCGCCGCGCCGGACCGGGGCTTTTACCAGCCAGGCGCCGTCGCCGGCGGAATATCGGCAGCTCGGAACACGGCAAACCGACCTGCATCCGCTAACGATCGTGCAGAATGCTCGAACTTCCAGCGGCGGCAATGTGGCAATGGTACCAAGCCAGAATGGTCGGCCCGGTGGAGACTTGGAAAGCGGAAAAAGTTTCCATTTGGCATCTCGGTCATCACGACAATCCCTTTGGCATGCGGCTCACGGCGCTGATGATAGCCAAGCGGCTGGTGGATACTGCGGTGCCCATGTCGCTGCTGGCGGACCATCCCAATGTTCATTTCCACTATTACCGCCATGGCCTAAGACCTGTCAGCACCGAGATGCATTGAGATAATTTATTTTATGAACACTGCTGAAACCATGCCATCGACGATCACTAACGTGGAAGAGTTGGAAACTGCGTTAAGTGCTCCTCCAGCGTATCTTATCGAGATGATGGGGCGTTTGCGGGGAGACCTGATGATTGTTGGGGTGGCTGGGAAGATGGGGCCAAGCTTGGCGCATATGGCCCAACGAGCCAGCGATATGGCGGGCGTTAAACGCCGCATTATTGGTGTTGCCCGATTTTCCAAACCGGAGGAACAGGCCAAATTGCGGGCTTGGGGGATTGAAACCATTCGCTGCGATTTGCTGGATCCGGCGGCGCTGGACCAATTGCCCGATGTTGCCAACATTATTTACATGGCGGGCATGAAATTCGGCAGTTCCGGCAATTTGGCCTTGACATGGGCGATGAACACACTTCTGCCGGCCATGGTGTGTCGCAAATATGGCCGCAGCCGGATTGTGGCATTTTCCACGGGGAACGTCTATGGGCTTACTCCGGTGGCGCGCGGTGGATCAAGGGAAGCCGACCCGCCGCAACCACAAGGCGAATATGCGATGAGTTGTCTTGGTCGTGAGCGGACGTTTGAATACTTCAGCAATACCGCCTCTATGGCGGTGACGCTCATTCGTCTGAATTATGCCTGCGAGTTGCGTTATGGCGTCCTGGTAGATATGGCTCGCAAGGTATTGGCCGATGAACCGATTGATTTGACGATGGGGAATTTCAACGTGATTTGGCAGGGGGATGCTAATGCGATGGCGCTGGCTTCGCTGGAACATGCGGGGCGACCGGGGTTTGTCCTTAACGTGGCCGGTCCGGAACTACTCAGCGTGCGGAACATCAGCGAACGACTTGGCCAGTTGCTGGAACACCCGGTGAAGTTCACCGGTGCCGAAGCTCCAGATGCCTTGCTAAGTAACGGCCAACTCAGCCATCATTTGTATGGTTATCCACGTGTCAGTGTGGAATGCCTGTTGGAGTGGGTCGCCAAATGGGTAAAAAGGGGCGGGGAGAGTCTGAATAAACCGACGCACTTTGAAACGCGCAGCGGGCAGTTTTAGTCCGTCCTTGAAAAACGCGCGGGCGAACGACCACAACGCTTAGGGGATTTAGATGGATAGGCAGATACGCGAAATCCTTTCACACGGGACCACTATTCCGGCCCATCCCCTGGCCCTGACCGCTGACCGTAAACTGGATGAGACACGCCAGCGTGCCCTGAGTCGCTATTATGTCGCGGCGGGTGTGGGAGGTTTGGCGGTGGCGGTGCATACCACGCAGTTTGCGATTCGTCACCGCAAAATCGGTTTGCTCAAACCCGTACTAGCATTGGCGGCGGAGGAAATGAACCGGGCGGATCAGACGCGACGGCAGCCCTTGGTGCGCGTGGGCGGTATCTGCGGCCCAACAAGGCAGGCCCTCGCGGAAGCGCGGCAGCTTTACGAGTTAAAATACCATGCCGGTCTGTTAAGTTTAGCGGCGTTGCGCCGCTGGCCTGAGGCGGAACTGATCGCTCATTGTCGTGATGTTGGCGAAGTGATTCCGTTGATTGGCTTTTACCTTCAGTCGTCGGTTGGCGGTCGGCCGCTTAGCTATGATTTCTGGCGGCGTTTCTGTGAATTACCATCCGTGGTGGCCATCAAAATAGCCCCGTTCAATCGCTACCAGACGCTGGATGTCGTGCGTGCTGCAGCCGAAAGTGGCCGGCACGACATTAGCTTGTATACCGGCAACGACGACAACATTGTGCTGGACTTGCTGGCGCGATATTGCTTTAAGATCGCGGGCAAAACAGTGGAATGCCCAATTGTAGGCGGCTTGTTGGGGCATTGGGCAGTGTGGACGCAGCGGGCGGTGCAGCTTTTTGATGAATGTCACGCCGTGCGGCAAAGTGGTGCCGCAATTCCCGCCGACCTGATTCGCCGGGCCAGCGCGGTTACTGACAGCAATGCTGCTTTTTTTGATGCGACCAACGGTTTTGGCGGCTGCATCGCCGGACTTCATGAAGTGCTTCGTCGGCAGGGTTTGCTGGAGGGTCTTTGGTGTTTGGATCCGGCGGAGGGGTTGGGGCCGGGTCAGTTGCAGGAGATTGACCGCATTTATCAGAGCTACCCGGAATTGAGTGATGACGCGTTTGTGGCCGAGCATCGGGATGAGTGGTTACGCGGGTAAACGGGACTCTATGGACTTGACGATTGAAGATATCCGAGCGGCCCGCCGGCGCATTGCCGGTGCCGTGGTGTCTACGCCGTGCCCAGAGTCCATACCGCTGTCGGAGTTGACCGGTTGCCGCATTTTTTGCAAGCTCGAACACCTGCAGCGTACCGGCAGCTTCAAGGAACGCGGAGCCCGTAATGCCCTGCTGAAGTTGAACCGCGAGCAACGCCGTGGCGGTGTCATTGCGGCATCTGCAGGGAACCACGCCTTGGCTCTAAGCTACCATGGCAAACTGCTAAACATTCCGGTAACGGTGGTTATGCCGCGTTTTTCTCCATTGATCAAAGTGGCCAACTGCCGACGAATGGGGGCCTGTGTGGTGCTGCATGGCCAGAGCTTGGCCGAGGCCCGAACCAGGGCCGATGAGATGGCCCAGCAAAGTAAACTTGCATACATCCATGGGTTTGATGCCCCGGCGATCATCGCGGGCCAGGGAACGTTAGGGCTGGAGATACTTCAGCAGGTTCCTGGCTGTGACGCGATCATCGTGGGAGTGGGCGGGGCGGGCTTAATTGCGGGGGTGGCGCTGGCGGTGAAAACATTGCGTCCAGCCGTGCAAATGATCGGTGTAGAGCCTGCCCATGCCGCCAGCTACCAGGCGGCTTTGCGAGCGGGGCGGCCTGTGCCCGTGGCTTGCGAGCCAACGTTGGCCGACGGCCTGGCGGTTAATCAGGTCGGGGTTGAGTCTTTCGCATTGTGTCGCCGCTTGGTGGATCGGGTACTAAGCGTGAGCGAAAAAAACTTAGCCTTGGCGATTTTGCGCCTCTTGGAACTTGAAAAGACTGTGGTAGAAGGTGCTGGCGCTGCGCCGCTGGCGGCTTTGCTTTGCGGACATTTGCGTAAGCTCTCCGACAAGCAGGTGGTATTGGTGCTTAGTGGCGGAAACATTGATCCCACCACGTTGAGCCGGGTCATCGACAATGGCTTGGTCGCTGATGCACGGCTGTGTCGGTTTACCGCGGTAATCAGCGATCGGCCCGGCGGCCTGGCGCGGTTTGCCGCGTGCTTGGCCGATACCGGCGCGAGTATCAAGGATGTGATGCACGACCGCGCGTTTTCCGGGCCGGATATTTCCGCAGTACACATTCTTTGCACTGCGGAAACCAATGACCGGGAGCATATCCAACGGATGTTGCGGGCTTTGCGACAGTTCCATCCCCGACTGTTGCCGACTGTTCGGTAGCAGTCGCGTTGGGTAGGTTACGATCTCCCAGAAGGCGCATTGGTCCTTGGGATCGGGCGGTATTAGTATGAAATATACCAGCGTGCCGCCAGCAAGCCGGTAAACCTTGCCGCTGGAGTCGGCCAAGAGCTGGTAGAATTGGCTTGAGATGCTGGCTTTGATGCCAGCATAGCGGTCGGGATCGAGGTCTGGCCATCGGCGGCGACGGTGGCACTGGAGTTGGCCGCGCATGCGGCTTGGAAAGGCGTACAAAATGATTTATTCAATCCATCGGACCACCACACCGCCCGCATTAACAGGCGGATGGGACGATGCGGTTTGGGGTGCGGTTCCCGCTCTGGTCGTGGATCGGTTCCATGCCAAAAGCGGCGATCATCATCCGACGACCCGGGCAAAACTTCTTTATGATTCCAATGGGCTGTACGTTATTTTTGATGTTCAGGATCGGTATGTGGAATGCGTCTGCACCCAGCCGCAGGGGCCGGTCTGTCGCGACAGTTGCGTGGAATTTTTTGTCCAGCCATCACCGCCCGGGCCATACTTCAATTTTGAGATCAATTGTGGTGGCACGCCATTGGTCCACTTTATGGAAGACTGGCGGATAATCCCCGGCCAAGGATTCAAAAAAAATACTCCAGTCTCGGCGGCACTACTGCAACAGTTGCATATTTACCATTCCCTGTCACGGATGGTGCATCCGCCACGATCCAATCCGACGCGGTGGTGTGTTGAGTATTTCATTCCGTTTGGCCTGTTTGAACACTATTTGGGCCCATTAGGTGAACCGTCGCAACGGATTTGGCGGGGTAACTTTTATAAGTGCGGTAGTTCACACGCCCATTGGGCCAGTTGGGCACCGCTGGGAGAAGAATTGAATTTTCACCAACCACGCTATTTCGGCACGTTACAATTCGCCGTTTAACTCTCTTATAGGACAGAGGCTTTGGCGTGTCGGCTGCCTGCGGTACCCGTGAGAAGCGCTGTGATAAAGACGCATGTTGTATCCGCCCAAGTCAAATTTACCAGCCAGCCCCTCGCGCGGCCCATGGTGATGAGCATGGGGAGTATCCATGTGATTACGCAGGCGGATGTGCGAATCCGCGCGGTGACCAATGGTAGGGAGTCCGAAGGTGCCGGGTGTATTTATTTGAGCGATCTATGGGCTTGGCCGGGATCTGGGTTAAGTCATGAAATCCGCGATGCGGCCATGCGTGGCTACTGTCAATATCTGGCGTCTTGCCTACCCACGATCACGGACGATGCGGCACATCCGCTGGCATTGGGCCTACGCCTGCACGAAGCGGTGATCGCCGGAACGCCACACCCGGCAGCGGATGAATTAAAGGCCCCTGACCACTCTTCCGCCGTGCCGCCACAACTGGCACGCATTGTCTGCGCCAGCCCTTTTGATGCTGCCATCCATGACGCGGCGGGCCGGGCTTTGGGAACCAGCGCGTTTAACCTTTATGCGGAATCGCAACCAATTCCCCAAGCTGATGGGTATTTTCTCCAGGGTGCCTGCCGGGCCATTCAAGCGGTTCTGAATCACCCCCCGCGCACCGCCAGCATGGCTTGGTGGATTGTCGGAAAAAACGATGATTTGCAAAAAGACTTACAGCCGGTGGTCGAGCAGTTCGGCTGCTTTGCCTTTAAGCTAAAAATTATGGGGCAAGACGCCCATACCGATGCCCGGCGCACCGTGGAAGTTGCGCACGCCGCACGCCATTGGGGCTTGCAACACCTTGTCTTGAGCATTGATTCCAATGAAGCCAATCCGGATGTCGCCAGTGTGTTGGACTATCTGGCTCAGCTCAAACGTCTAGACCAACGGACCTACGCGGATTTGCTCATGATAGAGCAGCCCACCGCCCGCGACATCGGCGCCCATCCCTATGACTGGCGTGCCGTGGCGGTTCAAACGCCGGTGTTCCTGGATGAGGGCTTGGTTTCGCTAAAGACGCTGGCTTTGGCCAAGGAGCAGGGCTGGTCCGGTTTTGCCCTGAAAACCTGCAAGGGCCATAGCTTTACGCTTATCGCTGCGGCTTGGGCGTTTCAACGCGGCCTGCTGCTGTCGCTGCAGGATCTGACCAATCCTGGTCTGGCTGCGGTACACGCGGGCTTGTTAGCCGCATACATGCCGACCATCAATGGTGTAGAACTGAATTCGCAGCAATTTACACCACAGGCCAACGATGGCTGGAGAGATCAATATCCGGATTTATTTACGCCACGCGACGGGCAATTGCGTTTGCCGCCCGCCAGTTTGGTCGGTTTGGGAGGCGGCGGTGCATAACGGAATCGATTGATTGACAACCGTCCCGAACATTGCTTCGAGGCTGTTGGTGTGCCATGCGTGACTCCGATCCTGGGCCAGTTTGAGTTTGGCCATAAAGATAAGCAGGCTCTGTAGGCGGATCGAAGCCCAATCTACAAGCTATTCACTAGCTAGTTGTTATATTGACGCATTGGCTGAGTTGGGGTAGCATATTCGGCCATGGCTTAACTTAATGGGTCGGCGTTGCTGCTGGAGTCCGCTGGCGAGTGTTTTTGTTGCCTGAGAAAACGAACGGATTTTGTGTATGAAGAGCGATGATCCCGTCTTGGTCCGTGCGGAGGAAATCAGCCCTGAGATGAAGGCGTATTACGCCAATCGCCCGCTCATGTGGCGGAATCTGGCGATGTTTATGCTGCTGAACCTGGGCTGGAGCCTGTGCTTTAATTTTGTTGGACCG